>JAQVID010000507.1 GCA_028695865.1 Thermoguttaceae bacterium
CAAAGCCGCGGACGGCAAATGGAATTTCAAACCGGTCTTTTATAAAAAGCATAAAGTGGAAGGGCTCAATCACGAAAGCGCTTCGTGGAAGGTATCCAACGAGTACGCCGATCAGCCGATTTGGCTTCGTATTGAAGCGCTCATGTCGGCGATAGACGATGGCAATCCGGCGGGAATGAATATTTTTGCGACGGACGCCGCGTCCATTGCTCCCTTTAAGACTGTTCGCACCGCGCCCGGCGTGAGTATGGCGATTAAGGCTTCTGACGTCAAAGTTCCTGCGACAGGTCAAACGGCCTTTGAGCTGACCGCTCAAAGCAACGGAACGTCGACGCAAAAGGGAACTTGGGGCTGTGTGGCTCAAACGTTCGAAAAACCGCTTAATTTGGGGAATCGTACGACGTTTGGCGTTTGGATCAAAGGTGATGCCGGCGGCGAATTGATCGATGTCAAGCTTTGCAGTGGTGGAGCCGGTATGGCACTCATGCAGAGTAGTCATTACATCAACGTCGATTTTTCCGGTTGGAAGTATTTTACGTTCGTCGAGCCGGAATCGACGCGAATTACCGATTACCGTTGGCCGGTGCTCTCCAAGTATTATGTTTACGATAACCATATCGGCTATGCCAATCCGGCCTCGATTGCGGCGGTCGAATTTTGGGTGAACAACCTGCCGGCCAAAAAGCAGGTTTCGTGTCTGATTGGTCCACTCGTGGCGATGAAAGCTGTTCCAACAACCTTTGATTCGCCGACGGTAACGGTCAACGGTCAGAAATTAACATTCCCGGTCAAGATGACCTCCGGAATGTACCTCGAACTCAATCGTCAAGGCAAGAGTCGTTTGGTTGGTCCGACCGGCACGATACTTCAGGAGATCGCCGTTGTGGGTGCTGTTCCAACGTTCAAATCAGGCGAGAATACTATTTCGTTTAGCGCGACGACATCCGATCAATGTCCGGTACGCGCTCAAGTTACGGTATCGGCCCAAGGGAAACCACTCAAACAGCAGTAAAAACGTTTGGTAAACGGCGGGCAAAACCATTGCCCGTCGAGCGTGATTTTTTTGTCTGTTGATTGTACTTGTGTTTTTGCGCTCGTGCGGCCTGAATCCCCCCGTTTTCCGAAGGTAAACGGGGAACGAAGCACCGAAAAGCGAAGAATCGGAAGCAAAAGGTTTGCGCGATTTATCGTGTTGTGCGGCCTGAATCCCCCGTTTTCCGAAGGTAAACGGGGAACGAAGCACCGAAAAGCGAAGAATCGGAAGCAAAAGGTTTGCGCGATTTATCGTGTTGTGCGGCCTGAATCCCCCGTTTTCCGAAGGTAAACGGGGAACGAAGCACCGAAAAGCGAAGAATCGGAAGCAAAAAGGTTTGCGTGATTTATCGTGTTGTGCGGCCTGAATCCCCCCGTTTTCCGAAGGTAAACGGGGAACGAAGCACCGAAAAGCGAAGAATCGGAAGCAAAAAGGTTTGCAGTTGAATTTTTAATAAAGGAGTTGAAATGTCTGTTACGGAAGTTACGCACGAAAGCTGGTTCGGTCGAATCGGCAACGCTTTTAAAGGAATGTTGCTTGGCCTGATCTTTGTGGCCGGTTCGATCGCATTGCTTTTTTGGAATGAAGGTCGGTCGGTGTATCGTTATAAAGCCCTCAATGAAGGGGCCCGGGTCGTCGTCTCTGTTGAGGCCAACAAGATTGATCCCGCCAATGAAGGCAAGCTTGTTTGTGTATCCGGTCAGGCAACGACGGATGCATTACTCAAAGACGAGATGTTCAATATTTCTGTCAACGCGTTGAAGTTGCGTCGAACGGTCGAAATGTATCAGTGGAATCAGCAGGAAGAGCGTAAGACAACGCGAAACACCGGCGGCAGTACCGAAACGACCATAACGTATAACTATACCAGACAGTGGTCGGAAACGCTGATTTCGTCGGACAACTTCAAAGAGAGGAATGGACACAATAATCCGACTTCCATGCCGTGGAAATCGCAAGTGCAAACGGCCACTCCGGTTACTCTTGACGCCTTTACTCTTTCGGCGTCGCAGGTCGATCGAATCGACTCATATGTGCCGTATCAAGCAGATGCAAAGCCGGCAGAGCCTGTTGTTCCGGCAAACGCGAACCCCGCTAAAGCAGACCCGGCGAAACCGGATCATGGAACAAACAACCCCGCGGACTCCGAAAATGTTAAGCCAAAACCAAACTCGCCCAGTGCCGATAACGCGGCCGCGGAGCTGGTCGCGGTTTCGTTGCAACTCAAACCGTACAACGGAGGCTTTTATCAAGGTAAAGACCCTGCCAATCCGGAGGTTGGTGATATTCGTGTAACGTTCGATATGGTCAAGCCGCAAGATATTACATGTGTTTCGGCTCAAAAGGGAAATACATTTGCGCCGTTCCCGGTTAAATCCGGTACGATTGATCTGCTGGAAACTGGTATTGAAACGGCCGAAGCCATGTTTGCCTCGGCGCAAGCGGCCAATAAAACATTGACTTGGGTTCTTCGTCTTGTCGGTATTGTCGTCTGCTTCTTCGGCTTCGTGATGCTTTTCCAACCGCTTCCTGTTCTGGCCGATGTGCTTCCGATTGCCGGAACGATTGTCGGAGCCGGAACAACGTTTATTTCCTTCGTTCTGGCCGCGAGTGTTTCGCTGGTGACCATTGGCGTTGCATGGTTCTTCTACCGCCCCTTGCTGAGCATTCCGCTTTTCGTGGGCGCGGCTCTTCTTTTGTTCCTCCTTTTGAAAAGAATGAAAAAGAAAAAGGTTAACCCGTCCTGATACTTGCGACTTGCCGATACTTTGTTTTTCCTGCCGCGTGTCCCCGTTTATTTTCAAAAAAAGGGTTTCAACGACGCGCGACAGGAAAACGCAAACGGAATCGTCATGATGCTCTTGCCGTATTCCGTATGCTGTTTTTTTTCAGGCACGCCAACTGTGTTGCCCCTAACCATAAATTGACCCCTAACAATCTTACGTGAGGTTTATCATGAAAAAAACTTTGGCGTTGTGTTTTATTGCAATTTCGATTGTGTTTCTGACGCTTCGAAACAGTCAAGCCGCGGACAGTGCTGATGTGGCACGACTTTCTGAAGCGTTGGGAAATTTGCAAGTCCTTCCGTCTTCGCTGTTGGGACCGGAAATTTTCAATGGTAATGATTTCAAATCGGCCAAAAACGGAGTGGTTGAATTGCCGTTTGGGAAAGCAGGTCGAATCGAGTCCCGGGTAATCATTGATCAGAAGGTTAACTTGGACGTTTCCCGTTTCCGAACTTTTTATGTCGATGTAACATATAGCAATCCTGATCCGGTTGGTTACATGGCGTTTTATTTCCAAAGTGAAAAAGGCTGGTACTCAATGAGTACCAAAGGCGTGCGGCTTCCCGATGGTAAATCGTATCGTTATACTTGTTATTCGGGCACGGCTCATCAAGAAGGAACGCCGACCGGTTTTCACAAAATCACGATCGTGCGACTGGCATTCTATCCGAAAGAGAATGTCAATACGAGTGTACAGATCAAGGCGATATACGGCGACCGCACGTCAACTGCCGTGCTTCATCCTTGTAAAAACCCGGAATCGCCCGGGATTGTTAAAAATTTTCATCGCCTGATGGACTTGGCCGGTCTTGCGTGCGCACCGATTACG
>JAQVID010000014.1 GCA_028695865.1 Thermoguttaceae bacterium
AGGCGAACTCGATGCGCTGGCCTGCAGCGCAGGAACCAACGGCGCCTGTCATCCGCTCAATGTTCCTTTCGAGGCCAGGCCGGATGATCAATTCGACATTGCTCCTTATCTGACATTTGTCGCCCAAGCGAACGCCACGCTCGATTCCTTCAAAAAAGCACAAAGAGAACAAGGGGCGGCGGGTCAAGCCGCAATCGCGCCGACCCCAAAGACGCAAACATCCCCCAAAGCGGCTTTTTCCTGGACCATTCTGTTTTGGGCGTTCTGTGGTGGACTTTTGCTCAACGTCATGCCGTGTGTCCTTCCGGTGATTGGACTTAAAATTGTTACGTTTTTCGAGCAAGCCGGACAAAGTCGCTCACGCGCGTTTATTCTGAATCTTTGGTACACGCTCGGCATGCTGTGTGTATTTATTTCTCTGGCCATGATGAGTGTTGGACTTAGTTATTTGTTCACTTATGGTCTGTTTCAGATCGTAATGGGCTCCATTGTTTTTGTCATGGCGCTGAGTCTCATGGGGCTGTGGGAGCTTCATGTTCCGGCGTTTTTGGGAGGGCAAAAATCGGGTAAGCTTATGGAGAAAGAAGGCGGCACAGGCGCATTCTTCAAAGGAATCATTACCACTCTGCTGGCGATTCCGTGCGGTGCCCCTTTGTTGAGTCCGGCTCTGGTCTGGTCCGATACCATGATTCAACAAGGCAATACGTTCATGGTCCTGTTTGTCTATATTGTCATAGGACTGGGCATGGCGTTTCCGTATCTTGTTGTCGGAGCGTTTCCGGAACTGCTTGGTTTTCTTCCCAAGCCGGGTCTTTGGATGGAAACGTTTCGAATCGTGATGGGCTATGTGCTGTTGCTTGCCGTCGTCTGGATTCTGTTCTCCATGCCGCAAACACTGGTTATACCTACAGTTACACTTCTGTTTGCTCTTTGGTTTGGCTGCTGGTTTATCGGGCGTTTATCCTTTGACGCAACAGGCAAACAAAAAACGCGTGCCTGGCTTGTTTCACTTGCCGTCGTTGCTGTTACCATTTTGCTTTCCTTTAATATTAAAGGAATCCATAACCCCTACTCGCTGGAAAACGCGGTTCGCGGTAAAATGATTCGCTGGGCCATTCGAGCGGAACGCGAAGGTCTGTTGGAACAAAATCACTGGTCACTCTTTGATGATTCGCGGTTCAAACGCGAGCTTGCTGAAGGCCACCCGGTCATGATTGATTTTACCGCCGACTGGTGCATGAATTGCAAACTCCTTGAATCGACCGTTCTTCACTCCCAACCGATACTCGATTTGATCGACCAAAAGGGTATCGTAACGATGACTGCCGACTGGACGAATCAAAACGATCAATCGAACTAAATGAAGGCGATTAATCAACTTTTGGATCAATATGGCGGGCGTCAGGTTCCTGTAATCATGATATTTGCCCCAGGAAATCCCGAACCCGAGATTTTACGCGGCCTTTTTACGACTGCTGAATTGGTCAACAAGCTTGACAAACTGCCAAATAGCGACAATAATAAGAGGTAATCACCGGAAGACCGCCGCCGTGTCGTCGCGGATAGAGGCCTTCCGCCGTTTGGTTTCACTTACACCACAAGGGGAAAGCCGTGCCGGAACTCGATATCGTCAGTCAACTTCGTTGGAAAAAATTTCCTGTCTTAAACGACGGGTTTGTTTGTCTCGTTGACGTGATGGGCGACGATGCGGCTATTGTACAGGCTGCCCGGGTAAGTTATGGAGCCGGGACAAAACGGGTTTCCGACGACCGGACCTTATTGCGATATCTTATGCGTCATGCGCACACCACCCCGTTTGAAATGGCCGAACTCAAGTTTTTAGTCCGCGTACCGATGGACTGTTGGCGTCAGTGGATTCGTCACCGAACCGCGTCAGTCAACGAGTACAGTACGCGTTACTCCGACGCAATTGACTCGACCTATCAGACGCAAAGCGATGCCTGGCGAGTTCAAGCCGTTTCGAATCGACAAGGAAGCGAAGGGTTTCTTGCCGCGGACGAAGGACAAAACTTGTCGGATGAGGAACGTCAATTTCACGCTCAAGCCCGTTCTCTTTATGAGCGTCGCCGCGAGAAAGGAATTGCCCGGGAACAGGCCCGAAAAGACCTGCCTCTCTCAACTTATACCGAAGCCTACTGGAAAATCGATCTTCATAACCTGTTTCATTTCCTTGCGTTACGCATGGAATCAAATGCCCAGTGGGAAATAGTGCAATACGCGACGACAATCGGTCAGGAGATCGTAAAACCGCTCTTTCCGCTGGCTTGGGAAGCGTTTGTCGATTATCGGTTCAAAGCGATGCGCCTGACGCGGCTCGATCAGGAAGTTATTGCCCGACTAACGGAAACGGGACGCATACCCGCGTCGTGGGAAGACTTCCTCGACGCCCGGGATGAGTCGTGGAAAGGACTTGACCGCTGCCGGGAACAAAACGAATGTTGGGATAAATTGGTCCGACTCGGAATTGTGTCACACTGATCTTGCTCGCGATACCGGATTGTCGGCACAAGGCGTTTCGTTGCCGGCGAATTGGTTGTATAAGTTGTGTATAGGTCGCGATGGTGTCGCAAGCGTCGCGTTCAGAATGTCAGGAAAGCGATTTTCCCGCCAAGACAATACCCAGGATAATCGCGGCGAAGCCAAACGTGTTTTGGAGCAAAAAACCGGCCAGGGCATGTAGCCAATTTCCCCCGCTGTAAAGCGAGTGCATTTCGAACATGTACGTTGAAAATGTTGTGAACGCTCCGAAAAAACCGGTCAAAATAACGGTCCGAACTTCAGGACTCCATGCTTGACGCGATTCGAACAAGGCCGCAATGAAGCCAAATCCAAGGCACCCAATAATATTGATCAGCGTCGTACTCCAGGGAGCGGGCGATTTCACGAAACAGCTGACCAGCGTATTGAGTCCGAATCGCGAAAGCGTTCCCAATCCGCCGGCCAAAAACAGCAGTAATAATTGCGTTCCGCCGGGCATGTTTAGGATTCCTCTTTTTGCCCTGATTTTTCTTGACGCAAACGAATCAGATCGGCCGTCGTCTTCATGGCGCAGAACTTCGGACCACACATCGTGCAATAATGCTCTTTCGAAACGGTCCCGTCCGGATTGAGTACCGGATGAGCAGGAGTGCCCTCGGGCGACTTGCGCGCTTCTTCGTAATAATCTTTGGCTCGCTGCGGGTCAAGAGCCAATTCGAATTGTTTATCCCAATCGAAGCGGTAACGTGCGCGGGCCATTTCGTCGTCTTTGTCCCTGGCGTGGGGACGACCGAGCGCAATATCGGCGGCATGAGCGGCAATTTTATAAGCAACGACCCCATTGCGAACATCTTCAATATTGGGAAGACCAAGATGCTCTTTGGGAGTAACATAGCACAGCATGGCCGCGCCGTACATGGCCGCCATGGCCGCGCCGATTCCGCTGGTGATATGATCGTAGCCGGGCGCAACATCGCAAACCACAGGACCAAGCACATAAAAAGGAGCACCAAAACATTCTTGGGCCTGACGCTTCATATTGGCTTCGATTTCGTTCATTGGAACATGACCTGGTCCTTCGATCATGACCTGTGTGCCATGTTCCCAACCGCGACGAGTCAATTCGCCCATCACAGAAAGTTCGGCAAATTGCGCCGCGTCGCTGGCGTCATGCAGACAGCCCGGACGAAGCCCATCGCCCAAACTCCAGGTAACATCGTAACGCTTCATGATCTCGCACAATTCGTCGAAATGAGTGTAGAACGGGTTTTCTTCGTTGTGCGCAACCATCCATTTGGCCGTCAGCGACCCTCCCCGGGACACGATCCCTGTCAGTCGCGAATCAACAAGCGGTAAATGTCGCTCAAGCAGAGCGCAATGAATCGTCATGTAGTCAACACCCTGTTTGGCCTGGTGCTCCACGGCGTCGAGAAAATCTTGCGGTTTCATATCCAAAATATCGTCAAGCTGCTCGCAAACATGGTATAAAGGAACCGTTCCAACCGGGACGGCAACGGCGTCAATAATGCGCTGTCGCAGCGCATCAATGTCGTCGCCCGTCGAAAGGTCCATGACCGTATCGGCTCCGTAGTAAATCGCGCAATTAACCTTGGCCAATTCACAAACCGGGTCGCCTGCCAGAGCCGAATTCCCCAAATTGGCGTTGATCTTCGTTCTTACCGCCGAACCAATACCGATGGGCGAGAGTTTTTTCTGAAGGTGTATCGTATTGGCCGGAATAACCAATCGCCCGGCTGCGACTTCATCGCGAATAAACTCCGGGGAAAGATACTCTTTTTCGGCGACCGCGATCATTTCCGGCGTGACCTGGCCGGCTTTGGCTTGTGTGTATTGTGTCATTAGTAGTCTTCTACAATCTTCAAGGAACGAAATAAAATCATGGGTAACGATGTTAAACAAACGACAAACAAGAACGGAATCGACAAACAATCTTTGTACGTAAACCGTTCCGGCAGGACTCTTTATCATATCATACCCTTTTCCGGCAGAAATTCAATGAGGCTTGTTTATTTATGAGCAAGAGATATAATGAAAACAGTCTGTGCAAGTATGACCATTATTGCCCGGACATGACGAATTTATTTAATCGACGAAAGGAAAACGAGATGATAGAGTCGATACCCCAAGGTTATCGTTTCGCGGGTGTTCATTGCGAAGTCAAGCCCCATACAACCAAAAAAGATATTGCGCTGGTCGTGTCGGATTTTCCCGCGACGGCCGCCGGAGTCTACACACAAAATCTGGTTTGTGGAGCACCGGTTCAACTCGACCGCACGCGTACCCCGGGCAGCGGTTTTCGCGCCGTTGTCACCAATTCTGGTGTTGCCAATGCTTGCACAGGCGAACTTGGCCTTGAAAACGCTCGAACCATGACCGCTTGGGCCGCGAAAGAAATTGACGCGCCCTCGGACAAAGCCCTGGTCATGTCAACGGGCGTTATTGGCATTCATCTGCCGATGGACCGCATAGAAAAAGGAATCGCGCAAGCGGCGCAATCGCTTGCTTACGGTGCAGACGCGTTCATGGACGCCGCAGCCGGTATGATGACGACGGACACGGTCTCGAAAACGGCGTCTCGAAAGGTCAAGCTTTCGACCGGCAAAGTCGTTGTTGTCGCCGGAATGTGTAAAGGCGCGGCCATGATCGGGCCCAATATGGCGACCATGCTCTGTGTCGTTATGACCGACGCGTATCTCGACCCGGAAGACGCGCAAAGCATCCTGCGGCAGTCGGCGGACCGAACGTTCAATTGCATTAGCGTTGAGGGACATACCAGCACAAGCGATACCGTCTTGCTGCTTGCCAATGACGCGGCTCAAACCGGTCCGCTTTCCGATTCAGACAAAGCGATTGTCGCTCAGGCGATTGAAGAAGTCTGCCAGGATTTGGCACGCATGATTCCGAATGACGGTGAAGGAGTTTCGCATCTGATTACCATTGACGTCACAGGCTGTGCCGACGCCGCAAGCGCCAAGGCGATTGCGAAAACCATTGCCAACGACGCCTTGGTAAAAACGGCTATTTGTGGGGCCGATCCGAATTGGGGTCGTATTGTCTCTGCCGCCGGGCGAGCCGGTGTTCCCTTCGATCCCATGAAAGTCTCACTCAAAGTCAACGGTTTCGAACTCTATCGCAACGGTACGCCGCTTGATTTCGACAAGACTCTCGTTTCCGATAATATTCGTCAAAATCGTGATACACATTTTGAACTTTTCCTTCAGGAAGGAGACGCAATCGCAAGGTTCTGGACATCCGACCTGACCCAGGAATATGTTCGACTCAACTCCGATTACACCACGTGACATGAGGCCGCTATGACCAGCCAAAGCGATATTGATTCGGTTTTTTACCTGTATGCTCGTTCTTGCGTTTGCGGGAATCGTAAAAAACATTGCACAGAGCAATGTAAAAAATCTCCGAACAGGTTCGTGAGGCTGGTGGGGACGCGGGCAAGTACGCTCGTCTTGTGGTCGATTTCGCTCCTGTTCACCGGGGCGCTTTTGACGGTATTTGACAAAACGCTCCCGGCTTCTGAATCAAACAAAGCGGTACAATCCAAAGCGGTACAATCCAAAGCGGTGCAATCCAAAACGGAAACAGCAGACACTGGAACGCAGACAGTCTTTAGTGCCCTTTTCCGCGGTGTGGATTCTCTTTTGAATTACGTTGATCAGACTTTGAGTACCGACGTAAAAACAAGAGCTTATTTTCTCGCTGAGCGTCTGGAACAAACACGACTTTACACAGCGGACGGACCCGATTTTTCCCGGCCCATCGGACTGATCGTCCAAACCGATGGGCAAACTTTGCTCCCCTATTATTTCTTTCCGGTCAAAGAAAATGTGAGACGATTGAACAATATTGTTTTGCTCCCCCAAATTTATTTGCCGGTCAAAGACGAATACGGTCCGACAGACAGATATCAGGTTCGGCAAGATATTCCTGTTTTGGGAGGATTTCACATTTTCTACTGGCCGCTGGAACCTTTATTGGCCCGGGAACAAAACGGCTGGATTTGGATTACAACCTCCAAGGGCCTTGCCCGGCTTCCGAAAGAGCCCCTTGACCTGCTTCCCGGATTTCATTGGAAAGAAGGTGAACTTTTTCAAATGAAGTTCAATGCCCAACATCTTCCGCAACCGTTCGGCGATGGGCTTGTTGAGCTTGCCCGGGCAGCGGCCTGCGATGCTCCCAGGGCGATGTGGAGCGAAAAAAAAGTTGGTCCCGACGGCGGTCAGTGGGGTAACGTCTGCTGTCAGTACGCCTTGCGCGCTTTGCGTGGAACGCGGTCTCTTGAGGTGAGTTGCGTCGCGCAAAAAAACAGAATGACGTTTACCGGCAACTGGCAGATTGATCCGCAATCGGATTGGGCCAGGTTCTTCGATTTGCAAGTGAATCGGCATGGAAAATATCCGACTCTCACGACAATGTATCCGCACGAGGAAATTCCAAAAGCCTTCCAAAACATTCTGCTGCCCAACGAAGAGCAAAAGCTTCTTCAGACCATTCAGGCTGCCCGCAAAGTTTCTCGCACTCCTGAATGGTTTTGGTCGTTCGCCCTTCCAGAAGAAGTCCTTCGCGAAAGTCAGCGTCGAGGCCTGATCACCGAAAGCATGAAATTCACGCCGCAAAGCTGCTCGCTGGTTGCCGAGATTGGCGGAGCTTTTTTTGCCAAGCGGATTTCTGCCAAACTCCGTTCCGAAAACGAAGAAAAAAAGAAGAGTTTGGACGAAAAGAAAAAACGAAGAAAACCCGATCAGTTCGATATCACGTTCTGATTTTTTCTTCACGAGGCCTGCGGTAAAGCCCGGCCTGTTTTGATTCCCAAAAGGTTGTATGTTCCCGTTCACCGGGTGATTTGAAACCGCAGATTTCGCAGGGGAACACCGATAATATATGCACAGAACGCGGTATGGGGCAGCAGTACTTTAAACAGGACAGACAGAAACAATTTTGGTATGATCGTGAACACGTTGTTTTTCCGATCGACCGTTCCGAAAGTCCCCGACAGTCCCGCCGGTTCCCGCGTGGAACGCGATGTTGTGCAATGTTCCCGTGCGGAACGCGATGTTGTTCCATGACGACATCGGAATACCTGTTTCCGAAAACCGCCCTCAAGAGTACCCGAGTCAGACCGAGTTAATCTGTGTCAGACCGAGTTAATCTGTGTCAGACCGAGTTAATCTGTGTCAGACCGAGTTAATCCGTGTCAGACCGAGTAATCTGTGTCAGGCCGAGTTAATCCGAGTTAATCCGTCGTTGCAACTACGCAACGAACGGTAGCAAAAAATGTTTCACGAAAAGGAGATGTCATTCATGACGATCAAACGGTATGGAGTTGTTGCGATTGTCCCGCACCCGGACGACTGGAAACGGTATCCGGGCACGGATTCCACACCGGAAGAGCGCATCGCGGCGGCCCTGTTGTGTCGTTTTTTGATCATTCGACGATCGTCCACCGTTTTGGCTCCTGACACGCTATGCTTTGCCGGAGGGGGAATAGAGCCCGGTGAGTCGCCGGAAGACGCGATTCGGCGAGAATACCGCGAAGAGTTGGAGTTGAATATTCGTGTCGTCCGCGAAATTTGGCAGATGGTTACGCCTTGGGATGTTCACTTGCGCTGGTTCTTGGCCGAATTTCTGCCCGGGAGCGAAATTCACCCTGCTCCTGCCGAAGTTGCTGAAGTCATGTGGATGTCCATTGAGGAGCTTCGACACAGAGACGATCTCCTTGTGAGTAATTTGCCGTTCTTTGAAAAAATCATATCGGGCGAAATTTTGCTGTGAAACTGTTCCGTTCGCAAAACTGAAAGTCCGTGACCGAAATAAACGCCCCCCAAGGATTTACCACACCGGCCAGTGAGGAAAATCAATGAACAGGGCGTTGCTTTTGCGGTCGTCTTTTTTATTCGACGCCGGGGCTTATGAGTTGGTCCCGCTCCGTGGCGACGAAGGCGTAAATATTACTTTCGAGGCGATACACAGAGGCATTTGCGGGCCTTATTACCAGAGGCAGCGATCGCGACGGCGAGGGTATGTGTGGCTTCGTTCCATTCGGATGACACTTCAACATTGTCTACCAAAACCTTCAGCGGTTTTTTGGCAAGATGGAAGACGACCGAGAAGTCACGAGTACCGGGCATATTCTGATAAGAACCGCTTCTGGCCCCGACAACCAGGGATATGTCCCCATTGGGTAAAGGATTGCACTGAATTTGCGTCAGAGCGAATTTTCCCGCTTTGTATTCGAGACTCGTTCCATCGTCCTCATAAAGAGTGAACGTTCCTGCTGCCGACGGATAGACCTGCAATTCGACCTGTTCGTTCCAGCCCTTTTCGACATGCTGCTTGAGCGGCCAGGTGGGAACAATGGCCCCCGCTTTGACAAGGAGTGCTCCGCCGTGTTCATTTGATACATTTACTTTGTAATCGCAAGGTCCCTGAATCGTTTCGCCGGTCCACCAGTCATGCCACAGTCCGGCCGGAATTTTGGCCGTCTTGACGAAGGCGGAAACCAGTAACGAATCGCCGAGCAAATACTCGCCGTTGCATTGGTCGTATTCGCGCACATCGGGATAGACCATGGAGAGAGAACGCATAACCGGCCAGCCCGTCCGCGCCGCGTCCCCGGCCGCCGTATAAAGGTAAGGCATGAGACGATATCGGAGATTGGCGTATTCGCGGAATGGCGAAATCTTTTCATCTTCAAACAGCCAGGGCTGTTGCCAATAGTCCCAGTTGTTTTGCTGTGACCATGTTTGGAGAAAACCAAAATGCAGACTTTCAATATTGGAAATACTCATGTCGCACGACTGGTTCGTATGACCCGAATAGGCAAGATTCAGCAGGGAGATAAGCGGTCTGGCCCCGCCTCCGGTATCGCCTGCCCACGTCGCGACAAACTGCTGCACGCCCGCGTAACCCCCGGCCGAATAGACCATCGAGCGACGCTTCGTATACTCTTCAAAACCGCGCGCCATTTGCTTGTCGTAGACGGCCGGATAAAGATTGTGCATTTCCTCGTCCGTCATTCCGTTTTCCCATTTGCGCTTCGGATGCTCCCCAAACTGATTAGAACCGTCCAGTTTAAAACAGGCCGCTCCCTGATCGACAAACTTTTTCAGATGCTCGAACCAGGGTTGTGTACCCTCGGGATACTGGTCCTCGACCATTGTCCTGTTGGCTTTGGCCGCGTTCGGGTTGCCAATTCTGTCGTCTGTCCACGTCTCGGTAATACCTTCCGGGAGAACGGGTTTACCGCCGGAAGCACGGACTTTACCCGCGACAAGTTGTTCTTCGTAACGGTACAGATCATAATCGCAGCAAAGCCAGAGACTCAACTTGAATCCCTTACGCGACAGCGCGGCGGGGAAGGTGTGACCCCCCTTGGGTGCCCAGTACGGGAAATAAAAACGCTCCTTGTTCCATACCTTTTTGGTACTGTAGTCATAGAACTTCTGCATCCAGCCCGGTTCAAGCCCCAACACGTCACAGGGCAACTTCATTTCGCGAAAACGCAAAGCATCGTTAATGAGGTTGAACTGGTCGATGTTCTGATTACAGACGAACGTGAAACCGTACCCCCAAACCGGAAGCAGTGTCGGCCGACCCGTCAGTTGCGTGTACGTATCAAGCAGTTGGCGGTAATCCCCCCCCGTGAAAACATAGAAATCGATACTCCCTTCGCGGGCCGTGCAGACCATTGCGTTTGGGTCGCCCTTGCCGACATCGAACACATTCCGCCAGGTACTGTTGAGCAATACCCCCCATCCGTTGCAACTAAGCGCCATCGGGACAGGAATATTACAAAGGTTGTTTCTCACCCACATTTCATAGGCGGCGCCGCGACGCATGATATTATCACGGGAAGCGTCACCCAGTCCGTAAATCCTCTCGTCCTTTGTTAAGCCGAAACGAATGGCAAACCCTTTGCCCTCCAATACCGGCGAAATCGGAAAATCTGCCGACGAAACGGCGGACTTCACACGCAGCTCACCACTCTTGACGTCAACTGTCAACGTAAAACCTGGGGTTTTGATTATATTGTTCTGACGCTCAAAAGCAACCGGAACGAAATCGGACTTCAAAATACCGTAACGGTTCATGCCCGACTGGGGCCATTGGTTCGTCTTTCCGCGACGTACCCGAAACAGATTGTTCGTAAGGATATCGACACGAAGAAATGTCCGATCCTGCAACTCAAAGACAACACTTTGTTTTCCCGGAGCAACAGGGTCCTTCCATTCAGCAAACGCAACAGACGTAAACATGAAACTCAATACGAGCAAAAAAACATTCAGTTTTTTCATCTAGCAGCACTCCATCAGGTTAAATTGGTTTTAAAAACAATACGAAACGGTGGTTATTTTATTTTCCAAACATTTGGTTTTCAACTTCATCATGATCCCGGGTTCGTTACGCAATCCTCCCGGCTTTGCGGTCACGAATTCCAAGACGCGCGACCCGGGAATTATGCCGCTGATACAGTCAATTCCTCCCCCCCAAAAAAAAACACGGTAACGAGATTCGCCAAAGGTTACGCTCCCGGCGTCATTTTGGTCGCCGCAATCGATCGGGCAGGAAAGAATGCGGTTCCAACGTCACGATGGTTTTCATTTTTTGAGCTCCTCCGGTTGAGAAAGACTTTTTCGCACCCAGTCCAGTTCCTGTTTGGCAAAGGAACGCCGTTTGCGAATCAGATTTTTCCAGACAGCGCGTTCATCTTCTGTCCAAATATTCGCTTCCGGATAGGCGCCACAGTATGGAACCAGAAGATCAATCCAGCAGGCAATTGTCCGCTTTTCCACTTCAGATACTTTGACGCCATAGTGTGTTGGCTCAAGAAACTTCATGACCGGACTTTTACACGAACCTGTATGGTAAGGGGGAAGCATTTCCGAACGACTGCGGACTTCCAAAAATTGAATGTACTTGTTGTCTTTGGTACGGCCGTTATTCGTCAGAGCAAGGTACGATTGGGCGTAAAGTCGCTTGTGCTCGTCGTCCGTCGCAACTTTCAGATGATCGACGGAAACAGGTGTGCCGCGAAGATCAAGCTTCGACGCCTTGAGCTTATCCGCGCTCTTGACGTCGCCCGTATGACACATGACGCAATGCTTGTCGAGAATCGGTTGTACTTCGGCCAGATAACTAAAGCCGGGCCCATTCGTTTTCGGATCGGCGGTTATCGGCGGAGCATTGATTCCAAAATAGTTGTCCACCGAGGCAAGCGCGCTTTCGTGATCAAGTCGCTCCAGAAGCGGATGACGCTTCGCACCAATCGGACGAAGCTTTTGAGTCGGTTTCCGCATAGCCAGTGATGTGGACCGCCCCTGCTCCATGCCCTTCGTATCAAGTTTATCTTCATGACATCCCAAACATGAGAATCGTTCGCCCGGCTGAAGTGTGGCCCAACTGCGCATCGTCTGAACGCAATATCCTTTTTCGTCAATCAACTGAAAGTAAACCGGGGTGCGAGCAGGTACTTCAAAAGCAACAGAACCATCCTTCTCAATATCGACTTCACCCAAGACATGCTTGACATCCCAAGCGCCGTTATTGAAAGAAATCGGAGTCTGAATAAGTCCGGAGGAAACTTCACCCGCGTTTGAACCTTTGCCCATCTTCCCTGCTCGATACTCCAACGCAACGACGCGAAGCCGCTTGACCGTTCCACGTTCAATACCGGCAAGCCCGGGACCATAGTAGATGTCCTGAATATCGAACGTACCCGTATTTTTCTGAAAATCAATCCGGAATGGTCGAACAGGCGGAACCTCCCGGGCAACGATCGGAATCGCTTGACCACTTGAAATCCACCAGTCAAACGCCAGGAGTTCACGTTCTCCATTAGCCGTCATGAAATAGAGGCCGAACGGCGGGACAAATGGACCGTAATTGTTCTTCCATCCCTCGGGACAAAAACCAACCAGATAATGCTCCTCGTCAAAGGCGTAAGGATACTGATATTGCGGACCGTCCTGACCGAAGAAATCAATACGCGATTCATGGAAGCCTTTCGTCACAATATCCGACATTTTACGGCCCGGCGTACCATCCGGAGAAGCTCCGGCGACGAATTCGATGTACTTGCCGTTTTGTGTGCCAAGGGTACGGTCGATCAGCGCAAGTTTCCCTTTGTGCAAAACGTGATGACCACCGATAATCGCAATGACCTTCGTCGAATCGGGAACATACCGGGCCTGAATGTGCGACGAGGGAAACATGGAGTTATTGCCGACATATTCCGTTTGCGCCGTTCCGTCCGGATTCATCGTGCAAAGCGGGTGCATAAAGAACGCGTTCCGGTCGCTGTATTCCCAACGCGTAAAAATAATCTTGCCGTCGCGAAGAACCTGGGGAAAATTGACATCCAGTTCATCACAGGTCAGGCGACGAATGTTCAAGCCGTCCGGCGTACAGGTATAAATGTCCGTATTGGCGTTTGGCCAGCAGTCGTTAATTTGCACCGAGCGGGTTGAAGCGAAAAGAATATCACCGGACGGCGCGAAACATGGTTCAATGTCCGCGCAGGTATACCGAACACCGTTAATAACCGGACTGTCGGTAAGCTGCCAGATGCCGCCAGTGGCCAAATCCATTTTGTACAGATGGTAATCGTCGCCGTCAAAGGAATCTCGCATGGAGAAAAGAAGAGTTTTCGCGTCCCAGGACAACGCGGGGTCTCGAATCACGCCATACGGTTTTTCGATCAGAACCTCATGCTTCATGGAACCGTCGCTCTCAAACGAGAGCATACAGAGTTGAGAACCAGGTCGTCGCTCGGATGTCATATCCAAATGTTGCTCGTCGGATACGTTACTCATTCCGGTCAAGCCTTCCGTGCCGCCAAACACAAAGTGTTTTACATAGACAATCTGACGGGGTTCCTCTTTTAAATATTCCAGTCGAAGTTGACGTCGTTTTTCCGCGGCGGACAAATAGAGCGATTTCCAACGGGGGTCCTTACCAGGTGTTTTCGTCCTGATCAAGGCTTCATATTCCTTTTTGAGTGAAGAGACATCTTGCTTGCCCGCGACAAGTTCGGCCAGAACCTTGTCCACCATGTTCTTTTCGACCCGGGCAGCGTCTTCCGATTGAAAACAGCCGGCAATATCTGTTCCGTGGTCCTGCATCATCCAGTCACGATGAAGACGATCGACAGGGAAGGGGACATTCGGAGCGTTTTTCACGATCGGATCGACCGGATTTTCGGTCAGACAACGAACCTCCGCGATTTGGACATTATAATTTTTCTCGAATACATCCATTCGCTTTTGATTGACGCGCCACGCGTTGTTCACTTTTACCAGAAGATATCGCACGGGCAACTTTTTCCATAAAACGAAAACGGAACTTCCGGCATTGGAGGGAAGCAATTCTTCATGATCGTTAAGAAGTCGCATGTTCGTGCGACCTTGCGGATCGTCTACCGCGTAAACAGAAACATTTCGCACGGCAAGTGATCGCCATATGTCTCGCGAAACAAAACGAATTCCGACAATCTCCCGGACCTGACCCAAATCAAGTACGAACTGCGTTGTAATCGGCATCGCCGCGTTTTCAGGAATCGTACGACGATCGCTCCCTGTTCGTGAATTGTCCAGAAAACAGGCGTAAGTCGCCGGATTGTCGTCAATCATTTTGGAAGCGCCAAACCGGTCGTTTGGTCCGGGAAAGACTTCCTGATTCGTCCAGACACTCTTTGGAAGTATTTCCCCCGGCGCGTACTCCACACCCCGGACCGTGGTGTTCAAGAGTAGTAGTCCAAAAATTATTCCCGTCAAATATTTCATACAAATCTCCTTCACACAGGTTTGACTTGATGTTTCACACCGTACGGCCTGTACCCCCCCCGTTTTCCGAAGGTAAACGGAGAATGAATCACCGAAAATCGCCTCCCGTTCACAGGGTGGTGTGACGTGCCATGGAAAAAACGGACAGTTGACGCCACGTTAACCGGGACGCAGCGATTGGATTTTTTAAGGCATGGGCAACTTCAGTCATTTCTTTTGTTAAAGAGGTCTCCCAAATTTCTTGCGAAAACATGGGAAGAGACTCCCGTTGGTTCGGCCCATTATATCGACAACGCCTCGACAGGTTGCTTAAGAGCAGAGCCTGTCTGGCGCTTTTCCGAACACTTTCATTTTACTGGAAACCGTCATGCGTGTCAACGAGATTTTTGTTGTGCATAACATTTTCTCGAAACTTCTTCGACCTCTCGCGGGTTCTATCATTGAGCCCCTGATGAAGTCGTTTATTGTAATAATATCCCTCAATGTATTCGAACAAGGGCAACCTCGCTTCCTCGATGTTTTCAAACATCGGTCGCTGGTCTATCCATTCTACCTTCAACTTGCCCCAAAAACTTTCACAAGGTGCGTTATCCCAGCACTGTTCCTTTTCACTCATGCTTTGCGATATGCCAAGCAATTCGAGACATCCCCGAAAATCGTCCGACGTGTATTGAACTCCCCGGTCGCTGTGAAACAATAAATCGGTCGGAATTTCCCCGCGAAGATCGATAGCCCGTTACAGGTTCTGCTTGATTTATCCGGTAGATATGCCTCAAAAGCCCCCGGTTCACGAAGTCAACCGGGGCAGAAGTACGGAAAAATGAAATGTCAATAGTATAATGTTTCGACGACCATTTCGGTTCGCATGTGCGATTCAATACACCAGCCAATCACACGACGGGAAAACAGGTCAATGATCGCCGAGAGATAACAGAAACCGGACTTCGTCTCAATATACGTTATATCGGTCAGCCACTTCTCGTTTGGCTTTTACGCCTTAAAATTACGGGCCAAAACGTTTTTGTTGATGCGATGACGATGCTTGGAATCGGTCGTCTTGGGGCGATACCTTCGCTTGACAACACAACTGACGATTCCGGCACGCCGACATGCCAAACGAACTGTCTCGACTCCGCATTTTGTTCCCTGAATACACACTTTACGATGTATCTTTCGATATCCGGGAATACGGTGTTCCTCTTGGTAAATTTCCGACGCGACTCTTGCCACCAATTCACGTTTTACTTCCGCACGATTCGGTTGTCGGGTAAGTGAAGCGTAATAACCGCTTGTACTTACACGCAAGAGCCGACACATCATTGTTACCGGCCAGGAGTCGCGGTTTTCTCTTATGCAGGCATACTTTACTTCGACTCCTTCGCAAAGTATGCCGCCGCTTTTTTTAGGAATTCGTTCTCTATTTGGAGTCGGGCGTTCTCCTTCTTTAACGCCCTGATTCTTTAACGCCCTGAGTTTTTCGTAACCGTTCACGGTCAGAATATGAAAATTGGGATAATCAGGAATAAATTGGCGACGGGGCAGCGGTACCATGGAGATAATGGATGAGCGTTTGGGTCATGTAATCAAGCAGATTCCGGCC
>JAQVID010000508.1 GCA_028695865.1 Thermoguttaceae bacterium
CATCTGGCAACAGCTTCAACCAACTCTTGTTTCATCTCTTCGAGATGCTTACTTTCTATTAAAATCTTTTCAGTCATCGTAAAAACCTCATCATTGCGTTAAACAAGTCCGGGAACACTGTTTTCCTTATAAAACGCCCAGTGTACTATTTAGTATGGACGTTTTACAAGTGCATGTCAGACCGTTGATCCTTTTTTGCTCGCACTCTCTTGCAAAAAATCTATCTTGCAATAGAATTAGAGATCAACAGCCCTCCAGTTCGATACGTGTATAAGACAACCACCTCCGGGCCCCGGGCAAAAGCGCGTAGGTATTAACTTAAGCATAACTCATGGTAACTTAATGAGTTACAAATGTAATACATGGGAAAAAAGAAGCAAAAGACAGGGAAACAAACCTGTTTCATCCTATCCTCTGCGCCCCCGTTGTGAAATAATTTATCGTTAGAAACGTGTCACACCAAGCCGCGAAGACGCAAAGAAGAAAAGAAGATGTTTTGAACTAACCATTATAAAAAGATCAAATTATTAGGCTGGCCTTAAGACCTTCCGCAAGGCAGAAAATTCATCAAGCCCGTATATGGAGCGAGTGAAACGAGCGCAATTAGGGAATGAGCGGTTCGAATCAGTGCCAATATTCCCTAATTCCGGTCGCACGCGACCTCCATTACGGGCTTGTCTATCTTATCAAAACGAGCAAATAAATCACACCACCCTGTGAACGGGAGGAAAAATCCCAACTCCATAGAGGACATTTGGGAGTGCGGAGGCTTGCCGCCGCTTTTGTGTGCGCTAATTAAGGATACGGCGGGAGCTTGCTCCCGGTTCGACCTTTACGCTTCGAAAGAGCCCCCCGGTTTGGACAATCGAAAACACTGCCTTTCATTCCGCGTATTGCGGCGGAGCAACCCCGTAGGGGTTTCCGTATGGTAGGCACCCGGTTCGGCGTCAGCCGTACCCCTGTTATGCGATTACCGAAAAATCCAACCCCGTAATTCCGGTCTCGCACGACCGGAATTACGGAATATTGAACCGGGATTTTAAGGGGTCGACCGGGATTTGCACAGCACAGGGTGCTTAGTGATAATAGGAAAGATGCTTTTGTAAGTTTTTGCCTGTATTCTGCTCCAGATATTTTTGAATTTTATAAAAATTGAATTATTTTTATGTAAGGTTGCAAGGTCTTTTTCGGTTTGATACAATGGTTAATTATGCCAAGATTATGCCAAGAAAACCGGGAAACTTTCCAGGGGATTATATTTTTCACGATTTTTCACGTGATGAATCGTGGGGTTCTCCGTTCGAAGATATTTTCCACCGAACAGGATGATGACGCTTTTGTTTCGATTTTATCGGAAATGCAACTTCGTATTCCGATTCGAATTTTAGCTGTGGTGTCTGATGCCGAATCATTGGCATTTGGTGTTATGGCCGAAAACGGAAAAAGAAATATCGGAATATCTGCGACTTGTCACAGGGACACATGTCCAGCGATGGCACGCCAATCACGAAACCCGCGGAACCGGGGCATTATATCAAGGTCGATTCAAAGCCTGTGCGGTGGAAGGGAATGAGTATCTGTTGACGGTATTGCGATATGTGGAGCGGAACCCGAACCCGCTTCGGGCAAACTTGGTGGACAGCGCCGATCGTGGTATTGGTCGAGCATGAGAACCCGATTGGGAACCCACGCCGCCGACCGGTTAATTATCCGCGAATAGAAATACCACCGATCGAGTTACCAACCCTTTGGCGGGATGATGTTCAAATACCATTAACAGATAAGGGGAAAGAGAAACAGGAGTTGTCGAGGATTAGAACGAGCGTCGAAACCGGATTGCCTTATGGTTCGAGTGGTTGGCTGAATAAAGTGGTAAAGGTCCTTGGTCTGGAATCACTGCTCAATCCCAAAGGTCGACTAAAAAAGGAGATACAAGAATAGACCATGTTTGTCTGATCTTGCTATCCTTCCTATCTTGTGTAAATACCGGCAAAAATTACTCCCGACCCCTTCCCTGAAAGATTATTTTTGTCAATGGGGTGGACCTGTAAAAAATGGTGATTATTTTTGCTTAAATGGGTTGTTTTTATTGTGTGGGTACGTACCTTAAGTGTTTTCTCCGAATTCACTTCTTCTTTGAAACTACACTAATGAACAATCCTGTTTTTGTCTCTTTGGGGTATTTGACATTTATGGCAACTTAAATAATTACTCAATTTTGTGTCACGTTTTTACGGAACTGCTCTGAACTGTATGTTCGACGATTCTGTGATCGTTTGCGTCCCAATCCATCCCTTCGTGTAGCTGGGCATCGTTTTACTGATGAACATTCAGACCACATAATAAATGGGCTGACACTTATGATTTTCTTCGGTGGTTTCGTAAGCAAAGGGCTCAAATCATTTATACGCTCTTGGATCAAACTTATTTGTTTTGATTAAAAGTCCAACGGGTCGGGCGAGCCTCGATGTTTACGAAGAATCGTTTAGTAACGATTCGACAACAAACTGGTAATCTCTTTATTGTGCCGGTACTACTTTAAATTCTCTCCATTTCTTTATAATATTCATTATTCGATAAAGCGGAGTTGAGCTCTGCTGGAGAGCAACTCAACGAGGAATAATCGAACCAACGGTGTTTTTATCCGTTTTGCCCTTGATTCAGTATCTGTTTCAAGGGCTTTTTTTCTGATAAAACATTGTTGCCATGCCTTAAAAAACTCATTCAGAACTCTTCTGGTGCGTTGGAAGCGGTGGGGTAAAGCGAAACTGATAATCGCTTTTCCATTTCATCATATTCCATATTATTACGGTCAGTTTTCTCATAACAGCGACACGGGCAACTTTGGCTCCCCGTCGCTTTTTGATCTTTTTATGCCATGCCCGCATTTGCGGATCTTTACGATTAACATGAACAATTGCGTAATTCAATGTATCTCTTACCAGGGAGCTTCCTTTTTTGGTAATGGAACCATTGCGGTTATTCGTCTCTCCCGAATTATGGCAATTGGGGGCAAGACCGAAATAGTTCACAAGACTGTCCGGCGATTTAAAGCGTTGAATCTCTCCGATGTATGAGGTGAGAATCGTCGCTCCCATAAATGTAATGCCAGGTATGGTAGTCAAATGAAAGTTTTCGATATTCTGTTCACCGCTTCGATTAAGTTCCTCTTCGATTGGAAGAATTTGTTTATCGTAAATTTCCCAAAAACACATGAGCGAATCAACAATCAGACGGTCCGCCTTCGGCAAGTTGAGTTCTTTTAACCATTTTCGACATTTTTTGGTTTTAAATTCTTTTGTCGGGCAGTCCTGTTCCATATTATATTTTCGTAAAATGTCTTTGATTTTAACAATGATCTTACCACGTTCTCTGGAGAGAAAACGTCGGTGTTTGGCAAGTTTTCGAATCTCCTCCATTTCAGCGGAAGGCAATGTAATTCGTCTGATGCCGTTAAGACTTAATCCCTGCTTGATGCGATCCTTGTTATTCCAAAGGATTTCCCCCAGTCGGTTGGCGTCCCGATAGTCGGTCTTCTGCGTCGCGGTACGATCCGGTTGCACGACGACAATTTCCTTGCAACCGTATTCATTGAGCTTCTCGGACAGCCAATGTCCGAAGCCGCAGATTTCGTAAATAGCC
>JAQVID010000015.1 GCA_028695865.1 Thermoguttaceae bacterium
TGCGTTTCTGGCCGATCAGTCGGCCGGCCCCAAGGGGTGTTGGATTCGATTTTTCGGTCGTCGCGCTTCCGCTTACAAGGCAATGGCCCTGCTCAGTATAGAGTATGACGCCCCAATTATTGTCTGCTGCGCAACGCGTCGCAATAATACGCCGCTTATGTTCAACATGCAAACGCTTGCCATGCTTGACCCTCGCAATCGCCCCGATGAGCTTTCTTCCATCGCCCAAATCACGCAATGGTTTTCTTCGGAATTGGAAAAAAACATTCGTCAATACCCGGATCAGTACTGGTGGATACACAACCGGTGGAAAACCTACGGCAAAACGTTTCACGATTGAGCAATCGCAACCAGAATTTCGTTGGCGACGTTATTCACAGCGTTGTCTGCGGCGTTCACAGCGCTGCCTGACGTGTTCACAGCGCTGCCTGACGTGTTCACAGCGCTGCCTGACGTGTTATCCGTAACATTCTGAACTGTTGCGCAGACAAGCTTTCCACACATGGAATTCGCGGACGCCATGACGACTGGAAGATAATGCTCCGTTGTACCGAGAAAGCGGCCTGATTCACCCTGCCGGCTTTCCAAAAGAACTTCAACGCTCTTCCCGACAAAACGACGCATGTACGCAAGTCGCGTTTGCCCCGCCACGGCCTGAAGCGTATCACTCCGCTGACGCTTGACTGAATTGACGATCTGCTCCGGCATGACCGCCGCTTTTGTACCCGGTCGCGGACTGTATCGAAAGACATGTACTTTTGAAAATCCAATATCTTCGACCAGTTGACAACTATGTTCGAACTGTTCATCCGTTTCACCGGGAAAGCCGACAATAACATCCGTGGTAAGAGCAACGTCGGGCAGACGTTCCATGATCTGCAAACATTTTTCGCGAAACGGGCCACTGGGCCAACGTCGGAGCATGCGTTTTAATACGGAATCGTCCCCACTTTGCATGGACAAATGAAAATGCGGGCAAACGCGGCCATTGCTTCCGGCAACGACGTCAAGGAGCTCGTCGCCCACTTCAACGGCCTCCAGACTGCCGAGTCGGAACCGAACCGGCAAATTGAGCATAACAAGCGATTCGAGCAAACGGGCAAGACTTGTCCGACGCTCTCTGGCGGTAAGTTTGCGAGCACTTAAATAATCGTCGAGCGGCGTTTCACTCGTTGCCTGGGGGAGGAGTAAATCAAGACCATAATGTCCCAAATGAATTCCGGTCAACACGATCTCACGGTATCCGTTATCGCAAAGCGTTTTCACCTCATCGACAATTTCATCGGTGCGCCGACTGTGCAAATACGGTCTTACCGTTGGAATAATACAATAGGCGCAGCCCACGCGACAGCCGTCTTGAATCTTGACGAACGCCCGGGCATGTTCATCGAACCCGGTAATCTTTCGCGGTAAAACCGCAAGCCCCAGTGTTTCGGAAAGAAACTCATCGAGTTTTCGCTTGTCGGTTAAAACGGCGGAAACACCGGGCAGACCGCGTGCTTCGTCCGGTGATTTCGACACGAAACATCCCATGGCGTAAACGGTCGCGCGCGGCGATAGATGAACGACGCGGGAAATCGCTTTCCGGCTTTTCGCGTCGCTTTCGGCGGTCACGGAACAGGTATTGACAACGACCAGGTCGGCCGTCGCTTCCTGCCCGGGCGGCGTCTCTTCATAGCCGTTGGCCAGCAGAGCCGTTCGGACGTACTGCGTTTCATACTGATTGACTTTGCAGCCCAGTGTTACCGTACGGAATCGCATAAAATCACTTCCCGTTGAGTGTGAAATTGAGAATGCGAACGGCATGGCCGAGACTTGCGTCGTTTTTCTCCGCGGACACTTTCAGATCAATGGTATGCTTACCGGGTGAAAGCTCATCGGCAAACATGATGGTGCGCGGATAGTGAAGCCTGACGCTGTAGAAGTGATACAAATCTTTTTTCTGCACAGGTCCACCGTCAACGCAATATTCGATGGTACCGGCATCCGGACCGGCCAAGAGAAACGCGCCGATAGTCGTCCCTTCGAATTCAAAGCGGCAGGTCGCGCCGGGCGTCTGGGCATGCAGTGTTTCTTCGGCTCCGTAACGATCGCGGAAGTTGCCCGGGAATTTCTTCCATTCGGGAATGCCTATCGACCAACCTTTCATATCTTTCACATCGGCAAATTTTACCAGACGACCACGCGTATAAGAGAATGGATCAAGTTGGGGGGGGAGCAGGTGCGGCTCAATTTTGTCTTTGGCCAAATCAACATTTTTCCACTGTCCCAAAAACAGAATCGACATCATATCGACCACAATCGTATTGCCTCGCAACGATGGATGAACACCGCCAAATTCTTTCCAGGTGATCTGTCCGTTGTCGATTTGTTTCGTAATTTGCCGGGCTATATCGATGGTCGGAATCTCGTAGCGCTCCGCGACTTTCTGATGTCCGGCAATTCCGTTGGCAACTCCACCGGCATGAAAGACATCCATAATCGGCTGGTTCACGAAATAAGTCATGACAATATCGGCATTGGGGTAAACGGTGCGCAAATGACGGATAATACCTTCCATCCCGCGCAAAGCCGTTTTGACCGAATGGTGCGCGTCCTGATCATCATTGACCGCAAACTCGACAAAAAACAGATCAACGGGCCCTTTGGAAAGGACATCACGATCCAGGCGAAACGCGCCGGTCGTCGAGCATGTCGAAGAAATCCCCGCGTCCGTAAACGTGAACTCCGTTTCCGGGAACTGCTTGCCGAGCCAATCATACAAAAGCGGCCGGTGCCCCTTCATTTCGGTAATAGAGCCACCCAAAAAGGCGACATGACCTTTTCGGGTCTTTTTGAATGTAATATAAGAGTTGGTCAGTTTTCCTCGCGGGTGCACATCAACGGCAAGCGACGAACTCGACTCAGCCGCATCGAGAAACGCAAGGGGGACCATGCAAAACGTCGAAGCCAGAGCAGCTCTCGAAACAAAATCACGTCGTGAAACTTTCTGATCGGATAAACTCATGACAGGATTCCTTGTTGTAGTTTGGGTTGTACTTTGGTTGTAAAGGACATATGTTAATTTTACTTTGCACAATGCTCACTTGTATTTCATTTATGCAAAGTCGGGCACATTATTTCAATAAATCGCGAAGGACTCGCAAGTTGACAATATCCCAGTCAAGCATTTCGCCGTCGGCTTCAGTATCCCCTTTGGGAGTCTCCAGATACATTGGCAGTTCGGCAAATCGGGGGTCATTCAAAATCCAGCCGAACGGCGCGGAGCCTATTTTACCGTGTCCGATATGAGCATGACGATCTACGCGCTGCCCGCATTCTTTGACTGAATCATTCAAGTGAAATGCTTTGACCCGCTCCAGCCCGATCACGCGGTCAAATTCATCCATCGTTTTCTCGTATCCCTCGCGAGTCGATATATCGTAACCGGCAGCAAAAACATGACATGTATCAATACAAACGCCCATCCGGGCGGCGTATTTCTTATTAGCGTTGAGCATGGCGGCAATCTCTTCGAAGCGTCGGCCCAGGCAAGTCCCCTGCCCCGCCGTCGTTTCGATCAGGATACCGGCTTCTTTCGGCGTTTTTTTCAGCACATCGCCAAAGGCCTTCGCAATTCGATCAATGCCGTTTTCCACCGTATCGGTCGTGTGAGCGCCCGGGTGCGTAACGACCCAGGAAACGCCAAGCGTCGATGCGCGAACCAGTTCATCACAAAACGCCGCAAACGATTTGGCATATAATTCTTCATTGGGCGACGCCAAATTGATCAAATAGGAATCGTGAATCAGGGGCGCGACAAGCCCGGTTTCGGCAAGAGCCTCCTGGAACTTTTTCGCCGATTGTTCGTCAATCGCTTTGGCTCGCCACTGATTGCTGTTCTTGGAAAACAATTGAACACAATCGAAGCCAAGTTTGGCCGCGGCAAGCACCGCGTTTTCCACTCCTCCACTGATCGACTGATGTGATCCCAGTTTCGGCATGTTTCGCTTCTCCTTTATTCTATTCTATTCTATTCTTATGTATGCTTTTATTCTTATACATGCTTTTATTCTTAAACATGCTTTATTGTTGTACAGGCTTTATTATTGTGTAGGCTTTATTATTGTGTAGGCAAACCTTCCCATTCCGGCCGGTTCTTCTGCTGCGGGGCGTTTTCACCCTCCGTCCAAGGAATCACGCGATTTTCGACCGTATCACATCACCCGCGTTTTCCGGAAGGCCAAGGGGAATGAATCAGGCAAACGGAATATCGGCAACAAGCCGCGCCGTCCACTACAATTATTTCTCACGCCACAGGGCCGACATGGGAACCTGATCCGAAACGTCCGCTTGCGACAAGGCATTGGCAATGTCGTTCATGAAACGTTTCGCGTCGACCGGATAACCGGCAGTCGGCACCAGGCCGGGAACACGATCCGCCCACCATCGATTAAACGCGACCATTGAAAGTTCACGAAGGTACTTGTCAAAGATTGAGGCCATCGCGGTCGGAATATTTGCTTCTCCTTTCATTTGAAATCGGATTTCAATTTGCCGATCATCTCGTGAAAGCCAATACCGACTCAGTGGACGTGATTCTTCGACAACCTCTATTATAAACATTGGAAAATGTTCTTCAAGCACATGACGGTAATTATTACGTCCGCCAAGTTTGTCGCACAGAACGATAATCGGCTCGGGCAACAAAGATTCACATGGGGAAATTCCGTTTTCGCCCCGGGAAGCCGATTCAATCGCGTCAATCGTCTCTTTAACCAGCTCAAGCGTTACCCGGGCAATCAGATCACTTTTCAGGCCGAATCTCAACATGGTATTGAACTCTTCGGGCTGAACGCGACGACAGGCAACCCGGTACAACTGAAGCTGAAGCGAATCGAACAGAGTTTGAACTCGGGCGGCTCTGGCTTGCAGCGATTCGCCTGTATCGGTATGAGGGTCAAACGGCAAAGGCAGATTAAAATCGACTTCGCAAAAGACCCGTTTCGACGCGTCCTTCTCGCCGCATATCCAACGGGTTAGCGAGATGAAATCATCGGCGTGATTTTCGCCGGGCAAGAGAAGCAAGGCAATCATCACCGAACGTTCAAGCGATGCCATTCCGCCCGACGAATGATACAACTTTTTCGAATCAATCAAAGGGAAAATTCCTTTGCGACCGCTTATCGGGGCAAGGGCTTCGTTCATGTAAAGAATCAATTTTTGTGTATCGATCGGAAACGGCCAGGACTTTTTTGAAACGGTTTCATTTGCGACACAGGCGAAACGGGAATCCCACGCCGGTGCATGCCAGAGCGACGCACAGACGCACAAAGGTCCCAGGTTCGGCCCGTATCCCGCTTCATCCGTTCCGATCATCCACGTCATAACGTCAACTCCGTACAAAGAGCAATTGCGGCGTGATGGGGCTCGATTCGATGAACGCGCAAAACATCGACACCCTTGGCCGCCAGATGCGCACTAACCAGAGCGGTCAAGGCATCCAGTTCTTCAACAGACGGCGACGGGGAGCAAAACGATCGCAAAAATCTCTTGCGCGAATGACCAAACAGCAAAACGGAATCGCCGATTCGAAACTCATTGGCATGACGCAGAATCTCAAAGTTGTGCTCTTGGGTTTTTCCGAATCCGATACCAGGATCAATCGCAATCGCCGGACCCGGCACGCCTTTGCTCATGAATTCATCGCGGCGACTCGCAAGATATTCACGAACCTCGGCGATAACATGGTCATAACGCGGAAAAGCCTGCATTGTCTGCGGTCTGCCCTGAATGTGTCCCAGACAAACACCGGCCTGATAATGTTGTACCACGTCAATCATTTCAGGATCAAACGTTCCGCCGGAAATGTCGTTGATAATCATCGCGCCGGCCTCAAGCATTTCACGCGCAACAAGCGACGAGGTTGTATCAATCGAAATCGGGCGATGGGTCAATCGCGTCAATCGCTTCACACTCGGCAAGAGCCGTCGAATTTGCTCTTGGGGCGGAACGGGCAGGCTCCCGGGCGAGGTACTTTCGGCCCCCAAGTCAATCATGCCCGCCCCGGCGCGAATTAAATTGAGGGCATATTCAACAACAGCGTTTTCATCGACTTCGAAAGAATCATTGCGACAGGCATTGCCGTCACACTCCTTGCCCGCGTCGCAACCTGCTTGTTGCGAGTAAGGATCCAGATGCGGTGTTGCGGGAAAATAGTCACACTCCTTGCCCGCGTCGCAACCTGCTTGTTGCGGGACGCGTTGAGCGAACAAAGGACGTTCGGAAAAACTGTCTGGAGTTAAATTGGCAATACCCATGAACACAGGTTTTTTGTCCAGCGGAATCGAACATCCGCGAGCAAGCCAATGAGTTGCTGTCCGTGTCGCTATCGCGTTTTTCATGATTCTTTCGCAAAGATCAGCGCTCGCATGGCATTTAAATATTCGACCACGTCTTTGGGGGCAACATCGCTCCACTTCGTCAATTTGTGATTGAGAATGGCGATTTTAAGCTCTTCGAACACATCGGCCAAATCGTCAGGAAGTTCCGGCAATTTCGATACGGCACTGATTACCTCACCGCTGGTCAGCGATGAAGACCACGTATCATCGGCGGGAGCATGATCGCCAGACACTGTTTCGTCGTTTTTATTGGAGTGTCTGGAGTCTTTGTCGTCGTCGCCGCCATTGCCTTGGCTGTCTGCTTGTCCATCGGACTTGTTCTTCTTGCTCTTTTTGGAATCATCCGCGTCGCCCGAATCGTCCAAGGGAACACCGACATCGATAATCACGGAATCAGAATCGTTGTACGGATTAACATCTTCATCCGGTTCGGACGCGACGATTTCACTTTCCTTCGGTTTGCGATCGGCAGGGGCTCCATATTTTTCCCATCGGGCAATACGCATGGAGGCAACCGAAAGGGATTCCTCCGAGGCCTTGCCAAGCCATTCTTGCGCGTCTTCCCAATCGAGTGCCGCCTGGTAATGACTCCAGTACAAACCGGGATACTGCTGCATCGAGCCAAATTGCTCATAAACCCGGCGCAGACGGCCAACATGCTGACCGGAAACATTCCCGATTCGTTTGGCAATGGCATCGTCGGAATAGATATTTCGCGGAATGCCGGCCTCCACCAATCGGGTACGCCATGTATAAATTACTTTTCCTTTTTCCCAATTCGTTTGACTGACCAGGCGATTCCAGAAACCAACGTACTCGGTTGCGATTTCATCGACCAGCATTGCCTTTTCCGGTTCAACGATGGTGTCCGCGGCTAAAGAATCAGCGCCATTCGACAAGCTCGATCCTTCGGTCTGCGAATCATCGGTCTGCGAATCATCGGCCTGCGAATCGTCGGCCTGCAAGTCATCGGTTTGGGAATCCTCGGTTTGGGAATCTTCGTCAAAAGCACCGTCAGTCAGAACATCTTCCCACGGGGCGATCTCAGCATTATTCGAGTTGTCACTCATGATTTATTCCTTGCGCAGAAGCGATTAAAGTGAAAGGACATATTCGACCAAATCATCCAATTCGCGCGCCGTCAATCGATTCAAGCGCCCGTCTGTGTTGCCATGCTTCCCTTTAATCAGAAGCTCTTTGACCGTCTTGTAATGTCCCGTGTTCATATAAGGAGCCGTTCGCCACACCTCAATCAGAGACGGTGTATCGAACCGCGAAATATTATCGTAAAAATCTTGCGACTTCACATTGTGAAAACTCAAGTCGGTAAACAAGGGGGCCGGATGACAACTTGCGCAATCGACCCGCGAACTTTCGAAAAGAAACTTGCCACGCTCGGCCGACGGGCTCAATTTGCCGTCTGTCAAATGGGGACTGCTCACCGGAGTCAATCCTTTGAGATATTCGTCCATCGCGGCGCAATCGTTCTCTGGAATTTCATTGAAAAGCAAATGAGTCACGCCGGCACGAACGGCTTCCTCCGCCGTCTTTCGCACACCCGAAATCATGGAAGGCGGCGTCTCGTGCGACAAGAGCATACTCTTGGTGTTTTTCGGATTCCCCAGTCCGTCATTGATCAAATCCCAATTAAGACCATCCACCCGGGCGTCCGGATGACACGTTGCGCAGCTAAGCCAATTTTCCATGCAGATCGTCGCGTCGTGAAACAAAACTTCTCCCCGTCTCGCTTCGGACCACTGCGGCTTGGGGCCCAGTCGAATGAGTGACCGGTCTATTTCAATTCCTTTGAGCGGAACCGCGTTTTCGAGCTTGACGATTCGGGGATACGTTGCTTTCTCGTCATGATCGGCTTGCGGATCAAGCGCCAGTGGGGGACGTTCCTTTTTCACGTAACTGCCCGGGTGATTCTCAAAAGGCGGATTAAGCCGCATTCGCAAAACCGCCACAGCGTCTTCAAAATAAGACGTCGCGTAAACCGTGTCATTCTTCATGACCACACGGCGGATTCCTTTGGCGCCTGTTTGAACCCGAACACGCATGGGAAATTTGATCTTTCCTTTTCCGTGATATGTGTAGGTATAAGCGCCGGCACCGGGCCGATTCCATCCCGGACGCTCTTCAATCAACTTCAAAACACGGTCATACGGCAGAAATATGATTTCGTCGGTACCCGAGGCGGAAACGGCCAAAAATTTACCGTCTTCACTACAAGTAATTCCCCACGGATTGGCCGCCCCCAAAAGGGTATCATCCAAAAAGAACGTATCGACCAATTGACGCGTTTTCACGTCGATAACCGAAAAGACATTCTCGACAATCCAGCCGCCGACAACCTGTGAAGTCACCGTTTGAAACTTGCCATGCGTTCCTGTCACGAAAGCATATTTACCATCCGGCGAAAGAGCGACGTCTTTACATCCACTGGCGCCGTTGATCAGCTCAATCGCTTCACTCTTGCCTGTCTGAGTATCAATCACACGAACGACCGACATAATGTAAAACTCGTCGGCAATATGTTCCGGCAAATGGGCCGCAACGACCAAATCTTTTCCCGAGGGAACAACCTTCATGGCGTAAGGTTCGCGTCCAACCGGCCAGGTCTTTTCGACTTTGCCCGAGGCGTAATCAATAACCGACACGGACCCGTCGAAACGATTACAGACATATATTGTCTGCTTGCCCTGGTTATTCGGACCGACCGCGACATCCGACGGCGTGTGTCCCACAGGCACTCGTTTTTCTATTCGCATTGTCGGAGGAAAACCCTTGCCCAGCGACACGACCATAAGCGTTCCATTGGAACTCCCCGCAACCAAAGCAATTTTTTTCTGGCCCGGAAACCAGCACATTCGCGTCGGCACCACGTCGAGCGGCAAATGCTCTGCCCGATTCGAGCCGTCCAGCGACACACACGACAGGCGACAGGCGTCTTCTTCCAGGACAAAAAGCCGTTTGCCCGCCGAATCGACCAGCAGATCACAAGGAGCCAAATCGGTTGAAGCCTTCAATACCAAACCGGGCAAGCATATCGCGACGAAGCCCAAAATCGCAAAAAAGCCGGACCGTCCCTTCCCCAAAAACATACCGCGGATTCCGCGTAATATAATTGTCGTTTTTATCATGAAAGCGTCTCCTGTGACCTTCTTCGCACATGCCGCTCCATTTCGGAAACGACCTCGTCTATTGACTTTCCGTCCGAATCAATGCGAATGGCGTCCGCAGGTTCGACCAACGGGCCTACGGGCCGCGTTCGATCCTGTTCGTCACGATAATTAATTTTTCGCAACACTTCTTCGTACGAATCGGGATGAGACTTACGTTGCTCTTCGGCAAAGCGTCTTTGTGCCCGAACCTCCGGCGACGCGGTCAAATAAAATTTGCACAAGGCATTCGGAAAGACAACACTCCCTTGATCACGGCCTTCCGTAACAAGAGAACGATCCTGTGCTGATTTTCGCTGTAAATCAACCATAATGGCACGGATATCCTGGTTATCCGCGCTAAATCTGGTAAATTGAGTAACTTGCGGCGTTCTAATTTCTTCTGATACGTCTTCGTTGTCCAAAAAAGTTCGATGATCGCGTCCTTCAATGGAATGCTGTCGAACAACTTGGGTCAACTCCGCGGGGATATTCCAATTCACGCCGTTGCGTAAACCGAGCAAGGCCGCCGCGCGATACATGCCTCCAGTATCGAGGTACTCCCAATTCAGTCTCTGGGCCAGTCTTCGGGCAACAGTACTCTTTCCCGCCCCGGCAGGTCCGTCGATCGTGACGATTGTATCGTTTGTACTCATTACATTCAGTTTAATCCCGAAAAAAAAGGAGTCTTTGGCAGGTTGGTATCTTGTTAAAATTGGATAAGACATTAAAATAGGCAAAAGACGCAATTGAGACAAAGCGTCGTTTCGTTTTCCTAACTACAGTTTAGCATATTTTATCACACCTTGTTTTTTTTTGAAGAGGGCAAAGGCCCAAGAGACGTCATGTATCTGTACCGCAATCTTTTGTGCAACTCGTCGGAAGGACTCGCAACATTAGGAACGTTTAGTACAACAGGCCCTGCTTTCGGTAAGTTACACAAAAATACAAAGATTTGTGGTGCCGGAAACGGCCTTATGGTATATAATACAGGCGGAAGGACCCGCGCCGGAAAAAAACACAGGGAAGGATAAACGGCAAACGACCATTTACGTATACCAGGAGCAAAAATTTCATGGACATGGAATTTGACGACTTCGAAGCTCGCGATGACGATGCGATTCCCCGAAACGATAGTCTGTCGAAAACAGAATTAGACGTCGATTCGTACGATTACGATGATTATTCTGTGTACCTTTCAAGTGACGAAATTCTGGAGACGGAAGACGAAGTGGACGCCGATTTAAGCGACGCAACCTTGGACGGAAACAAAAACACTGATACATTGGACGATCCGATCCGGATTTATTTGGTTCAAATGGGCGACTTTCCGATGATGACCCGGGATCAGGAGCTCGAAGCGGCCAATCGTATCGAAAAGTCGCGCCGCGCGTATCGCCGTGAACTTATGATGAACGACTATTTCATCAGTGTGGGAATTGGACTGTTGGTCAAAATCAGTCATGGGCGTCTCCGGCTGGACCGAACCCTTGATGTTTCCGTCACGGACAACGAATCCAAGCAGCGGTTCTGGCAGATACTGAATCCGAATATTGAAACGCTTAATTCCATTCGTCAAAAAAATCGCGAAGATTTCCGTCATGCACTTGACCGTAAATTATCCCGCGAGGAACGTCAGACTTATTGGAAATCGCTTAAGCGGCGACGACTTCGCGCGTTTCGGCTTCTCGAAGAACTGCAATTGCGGTTACAATGTTTTCTCCCGGCGGTCAAGCGACTGGAAAAGCTCAATCGGACCATGACGGCCCGTTTGAAGTATATTCAGGAACTGAAAACACGCATGCAGAACGAAGGAAACGAAACCGGGACACTCAAAAAAGAACTCTGCCGAATACGTCGTCAAATAGGAAAAGCCGCCTGTCGTTTGGCCGTGTGCCCCCAATCGCTTGAAAGACATGTTGAACGCATTCGAAAGGCGCGTCAAGAGTTTGACTTGGCTAAATCGGCTTTTTCTTCAGGGAATTTGCGTTTGGTTGTCAGTATCGCCAAGCATTATCGCAATCGCGGCTTGAGTTTCCTTGACCTGATACAGGAAGGGAATACCGGGCTCATGCGCGCGGTCGATAAATTCGAGTATAAACGGGGTTACAAGTTTTCGACTTACGCGACCTGGTGGATTCGTCAGGCGATTACCCGCGCCATTGCCGAGCAAAGTCGAACGATTCGCATTCCGAATCATTTAATTGAAACGATTAATCATGTCCGCACAACGACCCGGCAACTGCTTCAGGAAACCAATGTTCAACCGACACTCGAAGAAATTGCGCGGAATTCCGGTCTGTCGATCGATGAACTCAAAACGGTGATCCAAATGAGCCGACCGCCGCTCAGTCTTGATCGTCCCGTTGAAGGGCACGACGAGACTTTCTTTGGCGATTTTCTGGAAGACCATCGCCAGGGCGACCCGCTTACCGAAATGCACCAGCATTCTCTTCGTGAAATTCTCAATCAGGCTTTGTCGGTTCTTTCGTTCCGCGAGCGTGAAATTCTTCGGCTCCGTTTCGGGCTGGCCGATGGATATACCTACACACTTGAAGAAGTCGGGCGAATTTTTTCTGTGACGCGAGAACGTGTTCGGCAAATTGAGGCCAAGGCCGTTCGCAAATTGCAGCATCCGGTGCGGTCCAAGCAGCTTTCCGGATTCCTTGATTCCCAGCGGGTTCCGTCTTCCACGATGACGGCGGCCTCCATTCCGATGTCCGGGTCGTACTAAGGCATGGGACGTTTCGATCAAAACGGAACCGCGATTCAGACGACAAGTTTAAACGACGGGTTGGAAGAAAAAAGAGTTCATGCGATTGAGGACCGGCAACTTTTCGTAAAGGATGTCCCGACTCATACGGAAGCGCCATGCCCCGCATTGGCGGGACGCTGGAAGCCGTTTGTTTTGGCGTTTTGCGCTTTCGTCGTCTATTGGTTGTCGCTGGACCCGTTGCGTTGGGAATACACCATACTTCTGGTACCGGCTCTGTGGTATCCGCTTTACATCCGTCAGGCCGTTCCTGCCGTGTCTGAGACGATGGAAAAGAAAAAACGACATGTCCTTTGGCGGTGTCTTGGGTATATCGTGAGTTTCCCGCAATCATTTTACGGACAACTCTGGCTTGCTTCCATTCTCTTTTGGGGCGTCGTGGCGTTTTGGCTCACCTGTCCTCACCCGGCAACCCTGCTCGGCTGGATTGCGGTCGCCGTCTATGTAGGCGTCTACTTTCCGATTTTTATCGCCCTGACCAGATTCTTCTTGAAGCATATTCCTTGTTCGGTCGCGTTTGCTCCTGCGTTTGCCTGGCTCATCACCGAATGGTTTCGCAAACACCTCATGGGTGGTTTTTCGTTTGCCTCATTAGAACACGCGTTTTATCGGCATCCGATTCTTATTCAAACGGCAGACCTGTACGGCGAGTACACGGTCGGAACATTGATTGTCCTGTTGGGTACCGGACTTGCCCTGGGGGTTCATTTGGCAAGACGCGCCCAATACGTTCGATCATGCCTTGCATTCCTTTACGTCATGATTTTGGCAACGGCCGCAATCGTGTATGGCGTCAATCGGTTCGATCATTTCGTTCAGGCAGAACAAACAGCGCAGGAAAGCGGCAAAAAAATCCGCGTCGTGGTACTACAGGAACCGACGACGTTCCGCTTTCCTGTCCCTGAAGAGACCAACCAGCGCATTCATCAGGATTATCTTGACCTGGCCGCCCAAACGGTCAAACGCGAAGGAGCCTGCGATTTGATTGTGTGGCCGGAGAGTTCGTTCATTTTTCCCTGGATCGAGATTCCGCCTGAAGGTGTGCCTCATGAATGGGCCAAATTGACGTTCCCGCAAAGAATGGAGCAAATCACGAAGGTCACCGCCGAACGGGACAAACAGTTTCAGCGACTCCCGCAATCGCTCAATTCGGCGGTCCTGCTCGGCTCGACGACTATTGAATATGGACCTGCCGGACATATGGACTTTTACAACTCGGCAATCTTCGTTCCGCCATCGGGGCCGACTGCGCGATACGACAAGATGCAACTGGTCATTTTCGGCGAATACCTTCCATTTGCGAATTATTTGCCCGACTGGTTTCCGCTCAAGACACTCTGTAATTCCGTGACACCGGGGAATAAGGCCGTCGTATTTCCTCTTAAAGTCAAGGGACGAACGGTACTTGTCACTCCGAATATTTGCTTCGAAAGTTCCATTCCGCATTTGATTTGGGAACAAGTACGGCAACTGCGGAACCAGGGGCAAGAGCCGGACCTGCTGATCAATATGTCGAATGACGGCTGGTTTCAGTACATGCCGCAAATCGATTATCATTTGGCTGCCCATGTCTTTCGAGCCATTGAAAATCGCAAACATTTTCTGTCCGCGACGCACGCCGGGTTTGCGGCCTGGATCGATCCGGCAGGGCGCATACGCGCTTGCGGCGACCGAAAGAAAAAGCAAGCCGTCGTCGCGGATATTTACGGAATTTGAAAATTCAGAACTCTTTGTTCGCAGAGTTTCTTCTTTCATGGTGTCAGCGGGCATTGGCTTATCGCGTTTTCCGTGTTTTCTGTGTTTTCTGTATTTCCTGTGTTTTCTGTATTTCCTGTATTTCCTGTATTTCCTGTATTTTATGCGTTTTATACGTTAATCGTGCTTATTGAGTTTCTTGTGCTTCACAGCAGGGCCAGAGCCCGTTTTTCAGAGTCAGAAGATTTTTCTGCGGGCAACGCCAAGTGTATGTTGCGTAGTCAAAACGATTCTGTTATAATTACCCGCATAATAAACAAGCCAAGCGGGAACGCGTTGTTCCGAACTTGCACAAACCAGGGAGAAAAATCCATGAGAAAGACTACTCCGTTCATTTTGCGTATCATGCTGATCTCGCTTTGTCTGGGACTGATTTTCGCTTGCACCGCAACAGCCCAGGAAGCACTTGCCGTCAAGTCGGTCAAGTCGCAACTCGATCAGGCAAACCATCTTTATCAATGCGGACAGAAAGCGACCTTCACGTTCACCGCATTGGGGACCAATGGCAAGCCGCTCACCGCCGGTCATCTGCTCGTCGTCTTCACAAACGACAATCGGGATACACTGTCCCAACAGACGTTCGATCTTTCCAAAGGCAACCCGGTCACCGCGTCGGAAACGATGAAAGTTCCGGGCTTTATGATCGCGAAAATTACTGTTACCGACGCGACCGCCAAAAAGAATCGCGTCAACGCGCTGGCTGGCGCCGGCTTCGAACCTGAAAAGATCACACCAGGAATTCCCGAACCTGCCGACTTTGCCCAATTCTGGGCCGATGGTCAAACAGAAGTTCGCCAAATCCCCATTGATGTTCAAAAGAAACGTATTGATACGCTTTCGAACAGCAAATGCGACATATTCTCTGTGAATTTTGCCACAGTTAATAATCAGCGGGTTTTCGGTTACTTGAGCGTACCCAAACAGGGCAAAGGCCCTTGGCCGACCCTTGTCATGGTCCCGGGCGCCGGACCAGGCACAGGTCCTGACCAGGGAAATGTTCTGCAGGGTTTTGTTTGTTTATACATGAACGTTTTTCCTTATGAAGTTCCGGTCGATGTCAAAGCGCGTCAGGAAGCATATAAAAAATATACGTACGGACGACATTATCCGCGAAACGGCATGCCTGACCGCAACAAGATGTTCTTCCGTCCGGCCTATCTTGGAATAGATCGGGCGGTCGATTGGCTTGCCGAACAGTCTTACGTCGATGCCAATCGCATGGGCGTTTACGGTTCGAGTCAAGGCGGCGGTTCATCGCTCATTTTGGCCGGTATGAACAAGCATTTCAAGGCGTGTGTTTCGAATGTTCCGGCGATTTGCGACCATAACGGACTCTTGAAAGGCCGTGCTTCGGGCTGGCCTCATTTTGCTTCGTCGCCTGAAGACCGTGAAATGCTCAAGGCGGCTTCGTACATGGACGCGGTTTATTTTGCCCGTCGAATCAATTGCCCGGCCAAAGTCATTGTCGGTTTCATTGATTTAACATGCAGTCCCAGCAGTGTCTATGCCGCATACAATTCGATTCGCGGTCCCAAATATATGATCGAAAAAACCGAAATGGGGCATTCAGGTTCTCCAGAATACGACAAGGCCGTTGAATGGCTCAAACAAGAGATTTCCAAATGACCGAACTACTCGATATTATTCGAATCAATACCGAACTGATCCCGGGAACATCCAGCGTCGAACTGTGGCGGGATGTTCCTGTATTCGATCAGTTTGCACTGTACTGGAATCGGGATGAGGCGCTGCCTTATACAAGTGTCCAACTGTTTCATAATGATCACCAACTTGCCTTTCGTTTCGTTGC
>JAQVID010000016.1:0-4712 GCA_028695865.1 Thermoguttaceae bacterium
GAAAAACACCATCGGTAAATATATTCACCACATCGATTGTTTTGTTTATTTTTGCAATTGTTTTTGCATTGGTTTTTCTTGTTGTACCCGTAAATAATAATCTCAGAAACTTTCAGATCGTATGGGGGACAACCGCATTTTTGAGTTTTGCATCTTTTGTATTGGCTCTTTTATCCAACACGTCTCATTGCAAAAAGCTTGAGAATTTAGCCGGCGCCAAGGCGATCGATCATCTTGTTTTTATCAATATAAACGAAGAAGGTGAAGAGGAAATTGATCCGCAATGATCTTCGCTGTTTTGAGGGACAGAGGCTATATCGACGAATCGAAATAAACCGGACATTGGCCGGGGGGTTGTTCCCGTCCCGACGGATAGCGGGCAAAGTACAATACGAACGAGACTGTTTGCAACGTGAATTCAGTCCCATACTAATGGTTTGTTACGCAACTAAACAGCTGTTGCTCTTTGTTCGCTCAAACAGGCCAGGCGTCTGTTTGAGCGGCGGATGAGACGTTCGCGCTGACAGTCCTGTCTGTTCCAAATTCTCGCTAAACGATACTTATAACTGGAACGGACGACTAATTGATGTTTTCATCAGATTCTTTCTGAACCTCCGTTCTGAAATGAGGGCGTTTGAGCCGGTGACCGCCAAAGAGGCCCATATTCTTTTTCAAAAGTGATCCCTCTGACGAGAGCATGTTCTTCCGTTTGCAGAAAGCTTCACGACTCCCAAGACGTTGACGACAATTGCCGGCGATGATATTGTGTCAACGCATACACGACCAAAAGAGCTAAAACCGGCACAAGCGGCGCTCGCATTCGCATATTTGTCCAATAGATTAAGTGTGGTAACTGAACCGATATCATCAGCAAAATTCCCCAAAGCCAAGGGGAATAGGCCTGTGGTGAAGTATCAGTTTTTCGCTTCCGATTCCGCACCAAACAGACCAAACCGGTGATCGCAAGATACAGTTCACAAGCATAGAACGCGGCAATTGCAATACGAATCCAGAACGAAATCTGTTTGGCACTGCCGGTTCCATAGGGCAGACATTGCCACAGATTACCAAAACGAACCAGTGTCGATTGCGCAAACATGCCGGGCCGTTTTTTTATCTCCTCCCAAGCCAGGTCCCGGGCAATCTCATCCTGTAATAATTCATTTCGAATGGGCTTGTTGCTTGCTTTTTCTTCCCGGATTTTCTCACTAACCGTATTGGTATACCACTTGTGAAATTCTTGAGCGTCCCAAGCTTGTTCCCAAGGCCAGTGTTTTTGAAGGTGATCGTAAAGAAAACGGTTATTGGCAAGTAAAAGCGTATAGCCGCCGTGTGTCGTTGTTATGACAGGACGGTCGAATTGCCGTTCATTCCGAACTGTCCAAAAAGTTAAAGGAACAGCACAACCCAACACAAAGCAAAGAGACGAAACCGTGGCAATACGGTGATCATTTCGCGACAATAGTATCGCGACGGCAACCAGAGCCGCAAAAACCAGAAACGCCGGTCTGCATAACACGGCCAATCCGAACAAGATTCCAATTCCGGTTACAAACCAATATTGGCGATATCCAGACAACTTTTCAGACCACACAATCAACAGATAGATCAGAAGAATCGAGAAAAACGTCGCGAACGTCTCGGTCATAACCAATCGCGATTGCTGAAGCAGAACAGGATCGACAACGACCAGAATGGCGGCAAGAAACGCCATTGATTCTTTCATTCCAATTTTTATTCCTGTTGCGAAAACGAGCAGGGCGGTAAACATTCCAAGTCCGGCATGAAGCCACGCGATGGCCAATGGTCTTGGCAAGATAAAACGTTGCAATGATGATTCTGCATTGCCACGATAATCATGTACGGCCAGTGCTTGAAAGGTCCCGGCCAAAATCAACGGATATAAGGGGGGCCGAAAGGCGGTAGGATTATTCTTGTCACCGAAAACACCATATTCGTTCAAATTGATTGCCAATCGCTGATAATCATCAGGATCGTCAAGAAAAGTCGCGGGTTGGACCAAAAGCAGACCGAATCGGAGCAGAAACACGACAATCAGGAGCATAAAGAAATAGCTGGTAATAATCTTTTTCATGTTTCCCTCTAAAAAACAGTAATAAAAAACCGGACCACGATCTTCTCGCAAAACAGACAAGACATATCATATTATATCTCAAAAGCCGTCCAAACCAATTCGCGGCCAGAAGAAAAATTTGGGTATTTTCCGCTTTCCCCCTCTTGTTAATCCATTATTTTGAGGTATCATTATTTCCGTTCGGTTTGTTCGCCCGCTTTTTGCGTTGGTGGACAGGTGCTGCGCGTATAGCTCAGTTTGGTTAGAGCGCGTCCCTGATAAGGACGAGGTCCATGGTTCGAGTCCATGCACGCGCATTTAATAATTTTAGGCCTTGGCCGTTTGGGTCAAGGTTTTTTTATGCGCTGGACTTGTGTTCAGTTTTTTATGAGTCATTTACGCTGTGCAGTGTGCACAATGCAATGAGTGTTAGTGTGCGTTAAGAAAACCAATGACCAGACGCCGGGCCAGAATAATCAGATAAGTCATTGCCGAGGCCCGTCCTTCAAATTCTCTCAAAAGTTGAAAATCGTTGTGTCGGAAGGCGCGGAAGACGGCTTCGCACAATCGGCTTCGCTGGTTATTGTCCATTGAAAGACGACGCAATTGTATTGTTTGGTCTACGACAAACAAAACAGGTTCCATAAATGTATCAACGAAGTCTTCCCAGGCAAAAGGGGATCGCTCAACACATCGCTTGACAATGGCCAACTGTTCCTGATTCGATAATGGGGTGTTCATGGCTCTGTTTCAAACTTCTCTTCTTCATCGTGTTATCATCACGAGTCGATGATCAAACCTTGTGTGATTACCAGCGGTATCGTACACCGGCAGACCAGAAATTATCGGCTACGTATTTATTTTTGAGATAGTCCCAGTTCACAAACGCGACCAGCGCGGGCACGGGTACCCACTCAACCCCGATACCGGCCAGAGCCCAGTCGCGACCCATTGTATTTCCATAAATATTAAATGTTCCAGCCGACTGGTTAAATCCGGTAAAGTTCATTGTTTGCCGTCCGGCGAAATTGTCCAGGAATTCGTGAGACCAGTTTAATCGGCCAATAATGGCAAACTCCTGCGAACCGGGATACATGCGCATCGCAGCCGTAAGGCCAAGAATTGTCTGAAGTGACTGATAATCATGCTTCTTGCCTGCCAAGGCGAAACCGGAATTCGACGACGAAGATTCCGTGAATTTATCCTGATGGAAATAACGATAATCGACTCCGGCGTAAGGGCTCAACAGCAAGGCATCGCAAACCTGGAAATGGGCTCCCCGTTCGTAACCGATACCGGCGTTATATGCGTTGTACTTGCTTTTGAGTGTATCGTCGACCGAACTGAACTGGATATGTCGGTTCGTTTCAAATCGGTCGTAGCCGCCTCGAAGCGTGATAATATTGTAAATAAACTCATCGCCCCACTGATGATAAAGTCCCAGTAAATGGTCATTGATCTTTGTATTGCCGTAATGGGCAGTTCGCTCTTTGAGCTTGTCATTCTGGTAACTGTAGAAAAGGCCAAAACGGCAATCGGTCGAACCGAACAGGTCCAGTCCGAGAATACCACCATATCGCTCGGTATCATAACCGAACATATCGTTCCGTGGCTTGGTTTCGCCTTTTGAACCGATCACGCTCAGCCATGCCGAGTAAATCAGAGTACCAGGGTCTCCCGCGTTTTGACCGCGAACAAGTCCTGTGCCCGGCTCGTCGAAGATCGAGGAATGATATCCAACCGGCTGCGTTTGATTGGGGACCGTATTGTAGGGCTGTTGTGGATCATATGCCGGAGCATAACCAGGGCCATACGGTGCTGTATCCCAACCGCCGGTATTCGTATTAACCCCGGGCATCGCGGCATTTCCGGTCTGCCGGGCAGCCTGTCCCGAATAAGTAATCAACGGAATATTACGAAGTTGCTCATTGACATGTTGTACAGTGAGATAGTTGTTCATAAACTGAAAGGCGATATTCGAAGCGTGAACTTCACCTGTTACCTGCCACAGCTGAGAAGCGTTACCCTCCAGTTGAGACAAAACGTTGTACATACCACCGTATTGATTTTTTGCGATGGCGTTATCCAGATACGAGGCAACACTGCGCGTATTGGACGTGGTTGCTCTTGGCAGGAACTGATCGGAATTCGAGGCCGTAATAATGAGCGATTTTTCGTCATCAGACAAGCTGGCGCTGTATGATTTACCCAAAATATTGTCCACAACGATGATATTGGAAGGTGTCGCGGTAAGCGTGGAATCCGTTTCGATAAGCGTCATTGAATTCGGGGCGGCGGTCACATTATCCGAAATGACGTTGAAAACAACATCTTCCTCATTGGCAAGAGTACCAACGGCACCAACAATAACCTCGTCGGTAGCATTAAACGAAGTGTATGTTCCGGCAGCACTGTCAACGTATATATTGACGTCTGATCCGGCTTCCAAATAAAGACTTCCCACCTCAACAACCTGACTGGTACGCTGAATATCGAGCGAACCTTTTGCGCCAACCGTCAGAGAATTGATATTGAGTGTCGCATCGTTAATCGAGGTTGAACCGCTTTTGAGTGTGAAAGTTCCTTCATCAATATCAATATTTCCAAGATTGAAAACCGGGTTAAGTGAATTGGATAA
>JAQVID010000016.1:4722-15851 GCA_028695865.1 Thermoguttaceae bacterium
ACCATGTTTTCGATTGTTCCTCCGGAAAGAACGGAACCATTGGTAATACCATTTTGTACGGTGAGTGTTTTGTTCGCGGCTACGAAAATCTCTGCGGGCGTAATTGTGGTCACGCTGGGCGTTTCTGCCACCGTATCCGAAATGGTTAAATTGCCCATCGCGGTCGAAGCCAGAATATCAAGGCTCGAACCTCCTTGAACATTTACGGTCGCATAGGTTCCGGTTCCACTGCCATCGTTCCACAAGCCTAACGCGTATTTACCTGTCGATGATACTTGCAGCGTTCCTTCATAAATGTCAAAAATGCCGCTCCAGCTTGAACTGCTCTTGGTCAGGTCCCAAACGGAGGTGCTTGTCGTGCCCGACGATCCAAACTGGACGGTGGCTCCCGAGGTCGCTGTTACTGTCGGCGAAATGAATACCGGTGCAATCTTGCCTCCGTTACCGGTTATGGTAAGTGTGTGCTCTCCTCCGAAATCAACCGCGCTGAAACTGCTCAATTCCGTTGCCGTTTTGGACGTATCAGTCGTAATGGTCAGCGTTTGCGACTGTAATCGTCCTGAACCGCACAGAAGGATGTACAGTAACGCAATGAATAGCGATTTTCGGATGTAACCGGGTTTGACAATCTGTTTCATCGTTCATACTACCTGTTTATAAAGTTTGCTGTTCAGGCCAAAAGGCCGCCAACTTCTTTCGCGTTCTCTGTTCGACCATGCCGCCAAACGCGGTCAAGATCGCCCTTTTTTTCAAAAAGTTGCTAATTCTTCCAATTTTTTCAATTCTAGTAAAGACCGACTTGAGCTTTTTTTCGAATTTTCATGGAAAAAAATTCTGTGTGATTATAAAAACGCGGAGTGTAAGTTAACGCGATATTCAAATACGACTTGCTTGTTCTTACCTATGTTTTCCTTTTTATTTATATTAACACCTCCCTTGTCACCGTTGGAAAATAAGTCATAATATAAATTTGTTGGGATGTTTTGTTTTTTAACTACTCTTATTAAGGGACAATCCGGTACAAGTGATTCAAGCGAAGTGTTGTGGTATCATTGCATGTGTATGATTGTACCACAGCGAATCTTTAAAATCACAGTAATGGATTAACTCTGAAATATTCTAAAGGAGTTTACCGTGTTTGATTCGGTTGCGGTCGTCGGTGCAACAGGTGCTGTTGGGACCTTGATTTTAAGACTTTTGCAAGAACGCAAGTTTCCGTATAAGACGATAAAATTTATCGCGTCGGCTCGTAGCGCGGGCAAAAAGCTCACGTTCAACGGCCAGGAGTATACGGTGGAAGAGCTGAAACCGGAAGTATTCGACGGAGTTCAACTCGTTATTGCCAGTACGCCGGACGATACGGCTCGCGATTTCGTGCCCGAAGCGGTTAAACGCGGCTGCCTTGTCGTGGACGAAAGCGGTTATTGGCGAATGTCCCCGACCGTTCCGCTTGTCATTCCGGAAGTCAATGCCGAAGAAATTCGTAAGCATCAGGGAATTATTTCCAGTCCGAACTGTTCAACGACGCAAATGGTCGTTGCGCTCAAGCCTCTTCACGATTACGGTAAGATCAAGCGGGTTGTGGTCAGTACGTACCAGGCGACCAGTGGCGCGGGACTTGCCGGAACGCGTGACTTGATTAACGGAACTCGAGCCAACCTGGCAGGCGAAGAATACAAGAACGAGACTTTTCCTTACACGATTGCGTTCAACTGCATTCCGCAAATTGGAAGCGAAAAAGAAAAAGGATATACCAGCGAAGAACTCAAATTGCTCTATGAGACCCGCAAAATATTGGGTGACGATTCGATCAAGGTTTGTCCGACGGCCGTTCGCGTGCCGGTTTCCAACTGCCACAGCGAAAGCATTTGTGTCGAGACAGAAAAGAAAATTACTGTTGAAAAAGCACGTGAACTGTTTGCCTCGATGCCCGGTGTGGTCGTCATGGACGATCTTTCGAAAAAGATTTATCCGATGCCGTGTAATTGTCATGATACCGATGAAGTTTACGTCGGTCGAATTCGTGAAGATTTAACCTGCGACAACGGTTTGATTTTCTGGTGTGTCAGTGACAACCTTCGCAAGGGTGCCGCGACGAACGCGGTTCAAATCGGCGAATGGATTCAGAAGAATCTCTAAGGAAGAGCAATGTCGCGACGTCTTTGGACTTTAAGCGTTTTTCTTTTTTTGCCCTTGCTGTTTGCCTTGCAGGGCAGGGGAGAGGAAATTTCTGTGTTGCCCGAGACGTCGGCTCATTATAATAATAAATCTTTTTGGGATAATGAGCGAACGGTAACCTGGTCGCCTGACCTGCGTGACCCGATTCGTAACGCTATTCTTGAAGAATCGCGAAAACGCCGCCGACAATGGCCTGTATTAACGCCCATTGATCAGTCTTGTCTTGCGGAACTCAAGATAAGGCGTTATACCGGGAAACATGTCGCGTTTTATACTGATCTTCCCGCGACGGAATACCTCGATGATTTCGTTCATACTTTGGACGATGCTCTGCCGGAGTTGTGCAAGCATTTCAGTCTTGATCTGCCGATGTTCGAAGATTGGCATATCGACGCGTTTCTCATGTCGTCCAAAAAAGCGTTTGAAAAGACGGGTGCTCTGGATGGTGCGCCCGATTTTCAGTTTGGTTATTCTCATTATGACCGCATTTTCGTGATTGATCAAAAGTACGATTATTACAACTGCTTTTTGCTGATTCACGAATTGGTTCATTCGTTTATGCACGAGACGTTTGGTGCCCTGAATCCACGATGGTATTCAGAAGGCATGGCCGAAAGTCTGGCCTTGCACCGATTTGAAGGTAATACCTTGCACCTTGGTATTATTCCGCGGGAAAAAAAAGAAACGCCCGGATTTAAAAGATTGGAAACCATTCAAAAAGACGTTCGGAATAACGCCATTCCCGCCATGGAGACCATATTCCGATATTCGCCTGACGATTATCGTTTGAACGTGACTTACTCTTGGAGTTGGGCCTTGGCCCTGTTTCTGCAAAATCATCCGAAATATAAAGGTATTGAGGCGAAAATGCCTTATTATATGATGTCGCCTGACCCGATGGCAAGATTGCGAAACATGATTTCCACCCAATGGCCCCGGTTCATCGCCGATTGGTACGACTTCGTGGGCTGGCTCGACTATTGTTATGATTTCGAGGCGACGGTCATTGATTATACCCCGGGCAACGTTTCGTCTGAAATTCAAAATCGCCAGGGAACTGCTTGTAGTGTTCCGGCTAATAAAGGTTGGGTGAACAGTGGTATCCGGGTCGAGGCAGGCAAGACTTACCGTCTTGGTTCGACTGGCCGTATTGAACTTTATGATTCACGTCAAATGGTTCCGTCTGAAGCCGGTGGCGTGTCATACCAATATATAAAAGGTCGTCCGCGGGGAATACTGCTCATGTCAATTTTCCCGGAATCCAGTGATCGGAAGTCGGATTTCGTCCCGTGGTCCGACACAACGACCGTCAATGCCAACCGAATATTCAAGCCCGAGTACAGTGGTACTCTCTTCCTTCGAATCAACGATACTCCGGGCAACCTGTCCAAAAATCGCGGCAGTCTGACCTTTCACATTCGGCAAGAGCAAATCTGACGTCGTGGCAACATTAAAAAATCCACACGATTTTGTGATCCATTGAGAACGTCAGGCATGACGCCCTGCTTGTATGCCTGACGACCTGCGAAAAAAGTAATTCCAAACATGGTTTCAAGCAACGATCACACGAACGATGAAGCTTGAAGCTTGGTGCGAAACATGAAACGCGGCTTTTCTTCCGCGTTGCGCTCGATCTCGTATTTCTGTGCCCTGCTGTGGGGTAGTCGTGGTTAATCAGCTTCCCAATGACCGCGAATCCTTTACTGATCTTATATTGTACGAAGGAAATATCCCTGTATTGCTTGATCTTTCGTGCAGGGTGGCCAGCCCTCCTTTTTCCGGAGATAAACGGAGGGGCAAGTCACCGAAAAAGTGAAGCACTGGTTGTATTATTGCGCGACTATTCACACATAATGCCGTCATTCTTTCGGTCATTTGCTTTTCCCACTATGGTACGTCAAGCCTTACTTGTCCCACTATCTTGTCATTAGACTTGCCTAAAATACCTAATTTAACGGTCGGCTTGCAAAAAGGATGTTTTTTTTGGGCTTTTTCGAGTAGTACCGGGCGAAATAACTTGATTTTTGCCCTGATTCAGGGTAAAACATAGAATAGGTATAGAAAACTTTTTTACGCTGGGGAGGCATTCACCGCAGGTAATTTGTGCGATTGGTGATTTGCCCGGAGCGATATGCGATTTCAACTTTTTAGCAAGACAGGTAGCAGGCATGGAATTTTTGAAAGGTAACACGGTTGGTATCGACTTGGGAACGACTTTTTCGACGCTTGCAATGGTAAACGACGCGGGGGAACCGACGCCTATTCCAAACGAGGACGATAGTATCGAAACGGCGAGTCTCATTCTTTTGGCGGAAAGTAAACGTGTTATCGTTGGCCCAAGCCGTTCCCGGGCGGCCATGGAAGACCCCGAGAATGTCATCGAACGAATTAAGCGTCAAATGGGCGTTTCCGATTTCAAGCGAACATTCGACGGCCAAGAGATTACGCCGGAATTCATTTCATCCCTGATTTTGCGAAAACTCAAGCAGGACGCGGAACGCCGGATCGGTCCCATTGCCAATGCTGTGGTTACAGTTCCTTATTATTTTAACGATACTCGCCGAAAAGCAACTCAAGATGCCGGACGCATTGCCGGCCTCAACGTGATCAGTATTATCAACGAACCGACAGCCGCCGTTTTAACTTACGCGTGGCACCAGGGTGAATTGGGTAATTTCTCCAAAACAGATAAGCCGCGACGCGTTTTGATCTTTGACTTGGGTGGGGGAACTTTCGACTCGACCGTGGTCGAATACACGGCCAATCATTTCAAAGTTCGTTCAACAGACGGCGATGTCAAGCTCGGCGGTGTCGATTGGAACGACCATCTGGCCGATTATGTTTGTGAGCAGTTCAAAGAAAAACATGGTATCGATCCTCGCACCAGCCCAAAAGCGCATCAGATTCTGCGAAACGACTGCGATATTGCCAAAATCACGCTTTCGAAACAGGATAACGTTGTGATTCCTTGCCGATTCGAAGGCAAAAGTATTTCCGTTCCGATTTCGAGAGAGTTTTTTGAGGAATTGACCGTAGACCTTCTTCAGCGAACGGCCGACACCACCGAATTCGTGGTCGAACAGGCTGGACTCAAGTTCACTGATCTGGACGCGATTGTGCTTGTAGGCGGTTCTACCCTTATGCCGCAAGTTCCGCGAATGCTCCAAAAGGTGACCGGACTCGTTCCCTATGTCCATCCGGACTTCGATCCTCTGACGGCAGTTGCCCGGGGTGCCGCCATTCACGCGGCTATTCTGGAAGCCAGATTCAATTCAGATAATAAATTGGGGGAACGTGCCCGAAAAATGCTCGAACATGTACGCGAAGACGATGTGAATTCGCACGGCTTGGGTATTGTCGCGATGGACCCCGCCGCAGGCAAAGTTGTCAATCATATTATGATCCCTCGCAATACGACTCTGCCGTTCTCTTACTCGCAAACTTTCCAGACAAATGTCGAGAATCAGCAGCGTGTTACCGTTCAGGTACTCGAAGGAGACGCGCCCGATCCGATGGCATGTTCGCTGTTGGGGAAATGCCGTATTACGAATCTTCCGCCTAATCTTCCCAAAGGGACCCCGGTTGAAGTTACGTATTCGTTCGACAAGTCCGGGCGAATTTCCGTTTCGGCTCGCGAAAAGGTTACGAATCAGGAAGCGGCCATTGAAATCGAGCGACGCGGTGTGCTCAGTGAAAACGACATTGATCGTTTCGTAAAACTCGCTTCGGAATACACCATCGAGTAACGACGAATTTGGTATGGCCGGTGTCAGAATTAAAAACCAGTTTGTCATTCGCCTGACGGGCTCTCTTGCCTCTCAGGCGATTGTGCCGTGGATGAATTCGCTCGATACGCAAATCGCTTGTTACGATGGGTGTTGCAATCCCGCGTGGCCAAACGATGGCAAGCGAAGAATTTATGTTTTTTGGCATGAGTATCTTTTGCTTTTGATTCATCTGTGGAAGCATTGCAATATATCCATGCTTTTGAGTATGCACCCTGACGCGGATGTGCTGGAGCAGCTTGCCCATTTGTTCGGGTTTGGCACTGTTCGAGGTTCAACGAATCGGCATGGAGTTGAGGCAATTCGCAAAATGATTGTCGCCGGAAGTCAGTCTCATCTGACCATTACGCCAGACGGCCCACGCGGCCCCCGGCGTCATTTGGCTGCCGGCTGTGTCTACCTGTCGTCCCGATTGCAAATGCCTCTTGTACTCGTCGGCGTCGGTTTTGATCGTCCTTGGCGCACTCCCACTTGGGATCGTTTCGCTTTGCCGCGGATCGGGTCTCGGGCTCGAATCATGGCCAGCGGCGATATAGAGATTCCGCCCAAACTGGATCGCGACACGCTGGAACACTACCGTATTCGTATCGAAAACCTGCTGAACTATTTTACGCTCGAAGCGGAGAAATGGGCGACTTCCGGTCAGCAGATCGAAGGCCAATCGGGAATTATTTCCGGTCCGAAGCATTCAATTATCTATCACGACTGGCCCAAATCGGCTCAAGTCGATGCATTAAGGAGTAATATAAAATGGTAAACGCAATAACAATTGACGCGGCGAAATGTACCGGTTGCCAAGCTTGTATGCTCGGATGTTCCGGACGTGTTTTTGAGTACGTTGACGATAAGGCTGTCGCCACGGACGAATCGGCCCAACGATGTATTCAGTGCGGACACTGCGTTTGCTTGTGTCCAACCGGTGCGATTACGTTGGCAAGTATGGGACCGAACGACGTTGTTCAAATCGCGAAAGAAAAACTTCCCTCGACGGAGCAATTTGCCGAATTGGTCAAATACCGTCGTTCCGTCCGACATTATCAGTCCCGCAAAATCGATTCTGACTCCTTAAACCGTCTTTTTGAAATTGTTCGTTGGGCTCCTACAGCCAAAAATCTCCTCAAAACAAAATGGATCGTCGTCAATAATCCCGCGACCGTGCGACGCCTGGCCGGTTTGGCCATTGACGCCCTTCGCGAAACCGACGCGGCCAGTCCGATGGTCGCGGCCTGGGATCGCGGGTACGATTGGGTTCATCGCGGCGCTCCATGCCTCATTCTCGCTTTTACCGATCAAGAATCGGTGTGGACGGCGGTCGACTCGACGATTGCCGTCGAGACGCTTGATCTGGCTGCGGCAACCATGGGATTGGGGGCATGCTGGGCCGGCTTGCTCATGCGGTTTCTGGAAGACAATCAGGTACTGCGCAGCGCCTTTGGTTTGGTCCCGGGCAACAAGGTGGGCGCGGCTCTCATGATTGGCTATCCAGACGGCGAAGTTTATTCAAAAGCACCGTTTCGACCGAGCTGTACTGTTCGGTTCGTGGAGGACTAAATGGACTTTTTACAGATTTCCGGTAAGCGTTTTCTTATCTTTGGTGTCGCCAATAAAAAAAGCGTCGCTTATGCCGTTGCGTCCATGTTACGGCAGCAGGGGGGCCAGTGTGTTTTCGTCGTGCGCGACGAAGAGGTACTTGCCAAAACGCAAAAACTCTTCCCGGACGCGTCGTTTTTTTGTTGTAATGTCGAACACGAAGAGGATATTATCGCTCTGCGCGAAGCGGTCGGCAAGCAATATGACAGGTTCGACGGTATTTTGCATTCCATTGCGTTCGCCGATTTTTCCGAAGGCCTGAAACCATTTCATGAAACGCCGAAAAAAGCATTCTTTCAGGCTCTGGATATCTCCTGCTTTTCGTTTGTTTCAATTAGTCGATATTTTGCCGATCTGCTGGCCGATAACGCCTCCGTTGTAACCGTTTCGATTTCGACGACCCGTATGGCAAATGAAAGTTACGGCTACATGGCTCCCATTAAGGCCGCCCTTGATTCGTCGCTTGCCTTCCTTTCGAAATCGTTTTCTTCATTTTCCCACATCCGGTTCAATGCGGTGGCGCCCGGCCCACTCAAAACATCCGCTTCTGCCGGCATACCCGGATATCTCGATTCGTATTTGTACACGGAAAAAGTTGTGCCACGCGGTAAAGCCGTCGCTACGGACGAAGCCGCTGCCGTCGCCGTCTTTTTGCTGAGTCCGCTCTCCAGCGGGATTGTCGCGCAAAAAATTGTTGTCGATGCCGGGATGGAGATCAATTATTTCGACAAAAATATTATTAAAGCAACCGTCGAATAACAAGGATTCTGCGACATGTTCGGAAAAGTACGCGTTTTGTTTGGCTTGGCCTGGCGGGGATTGACCGGAGTCTCTTTTCGGCTTTTGTACAAGGCAATGAGACTTTGGGTCTTCAAAGGGCTTTACGCTTTGCGGGCATACCGCCGCCGCGTTCGCGCCGGCCAACTCTTTCCGCCTTTTCTGTTTTTCGCCGTGACAAACGCCTGTAATTTGCGATGTCGGGGATGCTGGATTTCCGCCGGACACAAACCTGATTCGCTCCAACCTGAAGCGATTGACCGAATAATAGGTCAAGCGGCCAAACACTCGGTTTGGTTTCACACTTTTCTTGGCGGGGAACCGTTTCTCTATCCTCCCATGTGGGACTTGATCGCCAAACATCCTGAATGTTATTTTCAAATTATTACAAACGCCTCGCTTTTGGACGAAGCGACTGCCGACAAAATTCGTGCCCTGGGTAATGTTACACCACTGCTCAGTATCGACGGTTTTGCACGGCAGAACGACCTGCGACGCGGTGAAGGTACTTTTACCCGGGCGGACGATGCTTGCCGCCTCTTGAAAAGAAAAAAAATCTTGTACGGGGTCGCCACGGTGGTTACGAGTGCCAATTTCGACGAAGTACTTTCCTCTGATTACGTTCAACATTTCGTCAAACGCGGCGCTATGTACCTCTGGTATTACATATTCCGTCCCGTTGGGGCGAACCCTTCAGCTCAATTGAGTCTGTCGTCAGACCAAATTGTCGCCTTGCGACGGAAGTTGTTGACTCTTCGCAAAACGCAACCGATTGTCCTGATCGACACCTATTGGGATGCCCAGGGAAACGCCGTCTGCCCCGCTGCGCAAGGTCTGGGCTTTCATATCGGGCCCAAAGGGACGATTGAGCCTTGTCCGCCCCTGTCCGCTTCCTGCGACAACATTGCGGATCACGATGGTGATTTGTTTGAAACGATCAATTCCAGTGATTTTCTTCGCAATTTTCAACAGTTCGTCCACGAGCGAACCAAGGGATGTGTTATTCTTGAATCGCCCGCCGAACTGGCGACGTTCATTGGGCAACAGAAGGCTTGTGATGTCAGTGGTCGCGATTTCCTCGCCGAATTGAAGTCCGCAACTCCTCATCCAAGTCACGACTTGCCCGGTCAGGAAATTCCCGAAGATTTCTGGTTCTACCGTTTTTTGAAAAAAACTCTCTTCTTCGGTATGGGTGGCTACGGTTGATTTGATAGGCACGCAACAAAAACGATTGTATCGATTACATGGTTTGAAAAACAAAACTTTCGAAAGAATTGTACAAAAAGAACAAAAAAAACTTGATGTTCCGCCCGTGTCTGTGTAAAGTATAGTCATGTTGCCTGACTTATTTACAGTCTTGTTGTCACTAAGGATTTTTCGAATGAACAATTCTTGTCATAAAACCGGTCAAATCGACGAAGTCGACGAAATGATTCGTAACGCGGAGTTACGAACTGAACTGGAGCCTTACCTGGATGAAGCGATTTCTCGCGTCAATGTCCAAAGTTGGACTCTCAGGAGCGAGAATGATTTTCTTGAATCCATGTTGAGTTGGGAACGCGCTCCTTTACTCCCCATTTACCAATGGTTTGATCCGCCGTTGATCCTTCCTTCAACTGTCAGTATGTCTGACAAGGAACTGGAAGTTCTGCTTGCCGAGACTCTTGAGCGACTCTTCAGTAAAGGTATTATCCTTGATTATACAGATCATTTGACCGATCGCGAATTGTATAATGTTATCGTCAACGAGATTCTTCCTCTCGAAGATAAAAAAATTGATGACCCAACTGTATTTCATCACTGGAACTGCTGTACTAAAGACGACGAAGACCATATTGACACATGGCTTGCCTACTACGCTTCGGATGAAGAACGCGAAGATTGGTGCAATGCCACGGGTGAGCAACTCCCACCGAAAGTTTATGTGGTTCGCAAACGTCATGTCCCGGGCGGAAATCTCTGATTGCCTGTGCCCTTTCATTCCAGTCTTTGGCCCTTGGCAACAGTCTTCGCTTTGCAGTGACTGGCCCGCGTCGGTACGCCCAAGGCCCGGGCTCTCTGCGTATTTCCACATCATGCGCACCGGAGAAGAAAGCGTCTGATGGTACGGCTGCGGTGTTCATTATGATGAAGACGCTGACCGGATTAAAACGCCATGACGTGAACGAAAACAACTTTTCTCTCTTACTGTGATTCCACGAAAAAAGCCCTGTCAGATGTGCATCCAACAGGGCTTTTTCAATTGAGGGTCAAACGAATCTCATCGTTCAAATCTTAATTTTTGCAGCACGGAACACAAGCCCGAACCTGAACGGGAACCTGATAGCATTCAATTCGAGGAACACAACGACTGACAACGTATGGAACCTGCTTTGATACAAGTTTGCAAGTCATTACTTCACGCTCGTACTGCTGCTTCTGCATAACCGTATAACAAACCTGTTTGGTCCGGGTTTCCGGAACCATTTTGCAAACTTTGTAGTACTGATCGCGGCAGACGGTTTCAGGTACCATCGTGCAAACGCGATAGTTGACCGTTTTCACACAGGTCTCGGGCACCATTTTGCAGACGGTGTAGTTGCAAACGCGGGTTTCCGGGGCCATTTTGCAGACCTTGTACGACACCGTTCGCGTACAGGTTTGCGGGACCATCTTGCAGACGGTGTAGTTGCAAACACGGGTTTCCGGTACGGTCTTGCAAACCTGATAATTTACCGTGCGATAGCAGGTCTTCGGAACCATCTTGCAAACGGTGTAATTACAAACGCGGGTTTCGGGTACCATCTTGCAAACTGGATA
>JAQVID010000509.1 GCA_028695865.1 Thermoguttaceae bacterium
GTTCGGCAACGACGGAACCGAGTCCGCACGCCGCGATGCGTTCCCGAAGAAAAGACGAAATCCGCAGCGCAGCGGTTTTGTGTTCATTCCAACAGACACACTTTGCATTTTCATTTTCAGCAAGCGTGATTATTCTCTTTTCGTCGCTTTGCAATGGGCAAGACGATATTCCAAAATAATCGGCAAGCGGCACGACACTTGCAACCTGATACAGCGCCGTCGTATCCCCCGGATGATCCGCAAGCGTAAGCGCAGCAAGCAGTGTCCGAACCGAAGCAACGTTATCCAGCGGCGAACCACCCTCTTCGCTCACTTCGATACCGTACCCGCGAAGCGCCGTCGCTATGATTCCAAGTGTTCTGTTCGTTCGCGTCACCACGCCTATGGACGCGTTGGGAATATCTCTGCATATTTGACGAATTCGCGCAACTGCGGTCGCGAGCGTTAAAAGTTTGGGACCGCTCCGCGATGACACAATGCCGGAGTCGTCTTCTTCCGAACCGGCCAACATGCCTTTGGGATCAAGCTCGGACAGAACTTCCCGCATTCGATCAGGATCATTTTCGTAAAGCGGAGCGACTTCCAGCGTAACCAAACCGTTTTGCTCGTCGTTTCGCGGGGCTGTTTTATGCTCCTCAAATCCCAGACTCCAATGGTCGGCGGCGGCAATCGCGGCACGCATTTTTCGAATATCAAACTCGTCGTTACTGTCCGTGACGCCGATGAGCGCGTCGTTTGTGTTCAATGAGCCAAAGAGTTTATTGACCACGTCAATAACAGCTTTGCAGCTGCGCCAGTTTACAACCAGACTCGTCGCTGGTCCGGCAGTCGCTGGTCCGACCGATGAATCACTCTGTGCACCGGATAGACGGGACGCGTGATCATTGACCAGTTGTTCCACCCGATTGAAAATTTCGACAAGACCGTTTCGCCAACCGTAGATCGCCTGCTTCACATCGCCAACACAAAAAAACGATGTTCCATTGGAATTGGCCAAAATTCCTTCGACAAAAGGACGAATGAATTTCCACTGTTCCTGTGAAGTGTCCTGAAATTCGTCAAGAAAGAGATGCTTTGTCATTGCGTCGAGACGAAAAACAAGCTGCCGGCTTTGACTGTCGCCCGAGTCTTTTGCACCGACGACCCATCGGGCAAGCAGTCGCGTAACATCGTCGAACTGGTAGAGACCGGAGGCGTATTTCAATTCGTCCATAAAGGCGGCCACTCGCGATACAATGGGATACAGTGCCCCTGTTTGATCGGCCAAAAGATTGAGCGCTCGCGGCTCCATAATCTTCGTGATCTCAAGCACGGTCGTTGCCAATTCACCCAACGTACCGTTTTTTTCGGCATCGTTGTTCCTGATACCTCTGACAAGTGAATTGGCGAGGGTTTCCTGAATATCATCAGCACAAAGAGCTTCAACAAGTCTGTTCCGCGGAGTACCATAACGTGCCATATTGGGATGGCCTTCATCTTTTTTGTTTTTTGGCTTGGTCCACGGAATGGGGGCATGACGCAGTCGCTCTATCAGGTCGGGCAAAACAGACAAGTCCGGAATGGGGTAATGCGGCAGTTTTGTCCAAGCTTTCAAAGACGAGTTGCGAACATAAGCAATCATGTCTTGCACCGTCGCGTGCAATTCATCGGCAATACGCTTGGAAGCTTCGCCTTTGGAAAGCATATTCATCAGACGCAGCGCGACATTTGCTTTCATCAAACGCAGGGTCATAAGAACGGCCGATGCGCGCATCTGCTTCTCGTCAACGTCTTCACCAATATCCCAATCGACAGGGAGGCCCAATTCGAGAGAAAAACTTTTCGCGATTTGATTGCCAAAAGAGTCAAGCGTACTGATCCGGAGTCGATGCAAATTTTGAATAAGACTTTGAAGAACGCGAACAACATCTTCGCAAGCAATTTTTGGCAAATTTTCCGCGTTATTTCCGTATACTTCCCGGATTAACGCTTGCGTTTGAGCCTCTGACAGAGCCGCTTTACCAAGTCGCGAAAAAATACGGTCCCGAATTTCGCCCGCTGCCATCCGTGTAAACGTCACGGCCAAAATCTGATCGACCGGAACTTCGTCAAACAAAAGTCGAATATAACGATTGCTTAGCTGAAACGTTTTTCCGGAGCCGGCAGACGCTCGAATAACGACTTTTTCAAAATGACTCACGGCACGGTCTCCTGTCTCTTTTAGTCTCTTTTGCCGCTTGGACTCATGGCCCGCTGATTATTCTTTACGGTTTCGGAACGAACATTCTGTCGGAATGACTGCGACATTGTTTCTTCCAAAACGAGTTCACCGTTCCCGCTTGCCAGACGGCTTACGAAAAGAACAGGAATGTCAAGCTGATCAGCCAAAGCAACACCATCCTTTGCGCCCAATACAAAAAAAGCGGTGGCAAACGCGTCTGCCCGGGCACACGAATCAAGCAAAACGGAAACGCTTCCCAGCCGTCGTTTCGGCTGCTCCACTCCCTCGGATATCATTTCGACCGGCTTACCTGTTCGCGGATCAATTAAATGAGAGAATCGAATCTTGCCGACTTGTAAATAATTTCGGTAATCACCACTGGTCGCAAGGGATTGATTGTCCAGACAAACAGTGCGATGAAGTTGCGATGGAGCGTCTTTTGAGACTCGCGGCGATTCGATTCCAAGGGTCCAACTGTCTTGTTTCTGTTTGTTGTTCGCCTGGCCAGCCGGTTTATATCCGCGACATCGAACTTCTCCGCCCACATCAATCATAAAGCTTTCGATTCCAACATCAACAAGTTTATTCGCAAGGCAATCGACAGCGTAACCTTTGGCAATCGCGCTCAAATCGACATAAAGATCCGGATTCTTTTTCCGTATGGCCGGCGTCGGCTCGTGTCGCAATTCAAGCTTGTCGAAGCCTGCATTCTTACGGACTTCCGCGATTCGGGCGTCGCTGGGCATCGCGGCAAGCGGCGACTTGTCCGGCCCAAAACGCCAAAGATTGACCAGCGGACCAACCGTGACATCAAAAGCTCCATTCGTTTGACGCGAAACCTCCAACGCCAAAGCAACCACCGTTTCCATGCCCGCCGAAATCTCAAACCACTCGTCCGTGCGAAGCCGATTGAAACGCGACAATTCAGATTCTTCTTTGTAAGTTGACATGGAACGGTCTACGCCGTCAAGTGTCGTTTGAACGAGTGTCGTCAGCTCGGATTCGTTCCATTTCGGATCGGAGACGTACACTTTAACATTCCAGAACGTACCCATAACCAAACCGTCTACCGCCAAACGGCGAGGTGTTTCTGTCGACACGGCGTCAGACCGCGACACACCACGTCCGCAGCCAAAATTCAATACTGCAAGCGACGCAAAAAGTGTTACCAGAACAAGCCTGTTGTATTTCATCACACGTTCCTGTGTTCTATCCTTATGATATCGCATGTCATGTTTCCCCAAAAAACATGTTATACTGCCGACACTTTCATTTTCGGCCATTCTCCCCCGTTTGTTGTCTTCGTAAAACTTTTTTGGGGAGCAGACCACACCACGAAAAATCATGCAAAACGGCATGCGTCAAAAAATCAGCATGGCATCGCCGTAACTGTAAAATCGATATTCCTGTTCCACGGCCTGGCGATAGGCCTG
>JAQVID010000510.1 GCA_028695865.1 Thermoguttaceae bacterium
CTGGAATCTCTATTTCGCCTATCGTAACCTAAGTGCCAGTGGTGCCGGTTTGGATGCGGCCTTGCAATCATGGCGAACGGTAAACGCGCAGTTTGATGTCGGTCACGTCATGGGAACTGCCCAGAATATTGCCCAGGCCGAACAGAACTATCAGCGATTCAAGGTTTCCGTTCAAGAAGCTCAAAGCAACCTTTACAAAAACGAACAACTTCTGCGTTACATGATTGGAATCGCGCCGACAGATGGTCGTTTGATCAAACCGGTTGACGAACCGACGATTGCCCGCGTTAAGTACAACTGGGATGAAATCGTTGCCGAAGCTCTGTCGCGTTCTCCTGAACTCCGCAAGCAGAAATGGAATATCAAGAAGTACGAGCTGCAACTGATTGCCCAACGTAATTACCTGATGCCGCAAGTTGATTTGGAAGGTTTGTATCGGTTCCACGGCCTTGGCAAAGATTTCGTCAACCTGTCGAGCAATACCGATCCTTATGGTTATCGCAGTGGTGCTCTCAACAGCATGACGGGCGAAGGTTGGCAGAACTGGGGAATGGGTATTTCGGCAAGTGTACCGATCGGGTTCCGTCAGGAAATGGCCGCGGTCCGCAATGCGGAACTCATGCTTTCACGCGAACGAGCCATTCTGCAAGAGCAGGAACTGGAACTGGTCCACAACCTTTCCGATATGTATCGTGACTTGGACCGGACCTATCGTCTGATCGAAGATTACCTTTCAGTGTTGCGGGCTGCCCGTAAAGAGTTCCGTGCCGTGTCGGCCTCCTTCGATGTTGGTAAGACAACGTTGTATGAAGTCTTGGACGCCCAGCAGAAACTGGCCGAAGCGGAGACAAGTTATTACCGCATGGTCATTGATTACAACATCGCGATCGTCAACCTGAACTTCCGCAAAGGCTCTTTGCTCGAATACAACGGCGTTACACTTGCTGAAGGTCCCTGGAATAACAAGGCTTACTTCGACGCGACACGCCGGGCTCGCGAACGAGACGCCGCACACGAGCTTGACTACGGTATGACCATCCCGCAGGTCTTCAGTCGGGGCGTCTATCCGCAGATTCAAGGTACTGACCCAACCGTGATTCGGTCTCACGAAGACTCTGCGGTTCCGGTACCCGGAAAGAGCAACGAAAAGAAAGACGCAACCAAAGTCAATCCGAACCCCGTCTTGAAAACAGACTGATCACTCCGATAAAAGCATGGCAAAAACACGACCGGCGACTGTTCAAAACAGCCGCCGGTTTTTTTTCGCTTGCAATTCGATTGTCGTGTTACGGTTCCGCGGAGCATTTGTGTAAATGCTCTGTTTCGGGAAATAAAAGTCGAGCAGTCCCTTATTCGTCGAACCGTATTTTGTTATCGCTCCAGCAGACTTGATTAACAAGGTCTTCCACGGAGAGCGCCACTTGGCCAATCATCGGATTTTCACCGAAATAATCGTTGGGTCGGTCGGGGTCGCCCGGCTTGCCGCCGTACTGGCAGACCACGACTTCTTCTTCCAGGTCGTTGAGCCAATCGGGAACTTCGAAACCGACGCCCATCGGAGAAGACGCAAACTCTTCGACGAGCTGTTCAAGCTTTTTAAACGTGTCGAAAGGACCTGATTGGCGAACATCTTTAATTGCTTGTGAGACCAATCCAACCATTTGGTCTACACGAAGCGGACGCACGAACCGTTCCTCCAGGCGTTCATAGACGCTTGGAAGCCAGATACCGTATTTTTCATTCAGTTTCCGATAATTCCGCAGGTTTTCTTTGGAAAGGCTTTCACTCTTGCGGGCAATATTCGATTCCCAAAGCGTAGCGATTTCGTTCAAATTGCCCCGAATCAAGGTGTCATGAATCCAGTAGACCGGCTTGAGATTCCATGAAATACGTTCATAGGCGGTCAAAACACGCAACATGTCGATGAGCATATAAAGTTTATCGCCGTGGTCAGATTGCGTTGTCGTACTGTTGTAATCAATATAAACAGAGTAGTTTTCGGCAATACATTCCAGCATCAATTCGAGCGTTGCGGCGATCCGGTTCATATCGGCTTTGCCCGAGACGAGATCGGCAACGAGTCCCGACCCAAATTCCAGTTCCCCTTCGGTCTCCCATATGTGCATGAGCGTTCGCAAATATGTTTTGACCCCTTGGTGCAGAATCGCCCGGATATTCCGAAACCCAAGAAAATGCTGCGAGAATAAATCCTCTCCATATTCGACAATAAACGATTTGACTGATCGCCAGGCTGTTTCGTTCATGATTGACTCAACGGCGGATATACGAATATGTTTACTGTGCGACAACCAGCACCCCAGTAAAACATCGACCGTTTTCTCGGCAATATCAACAACTACCCGTTCCTTGGATGTCTCCTCCGCGATTCCCTGTGGCCATTGCTTGGCCGAAAAAGCAAGACAATCGGCTATCCCTTTGGTCGCCGTTTCGAACAGCCGATCAAATTCGGTGATTGCGCCCGGAAGCGTTGGACGTATTCGCTCCATGTTTTGAACCGTTCGGAGAAGTTCAAACGTTTCGATTAACAAGCCCTGACGCGGCAGAATCTCGAATAATCTTAAAATGATCTGCTGAAGACAACGGCAATTCACGATTGCCTTGGCGGGTCCACCTCGGGACGTTGGTATGTAGAGCAGTGTTTCCTGTTCCAGCTTCTGCAAAACCAGATGCCACTGGAGGCGGAACAGAACAATATCCGAACGATACAACGAAGCAAAAATATCGCGAACACCGGAAAACCACTCCGGAATATCACTCCCGGTTAACGCCTCTTTCCGGAATGTATCGCGACATCGGTCAAGGACTATCCTTTCTGAAGAGGAAAGCAAGCTATTCATTCCGAATGGCTGGTCGGATAAGCTGTACGTTATCATGCCTCCTTTTTCCGGTTGGAATAAAAACGCTTCCAGCAGCAAAACGGTATCGCTTACCTCGACGATGGACCAGATGATGCGGTCCAGCAGTATTTCCTTCGTTCCGCGATGATGATCATATTCCATCATGGAGTCGGATGTGCCCGATGGCTTGGGAACACGATATCGCGACGTTTGATCCAGAAGTTCATAAAGACCATCCCGAAAAACGCGGCTTTGCTGTAAACAGGATTCCAAATAACCCCGGGTATCGAGTTGCTTTTCTTCATCCGGAGTCAGCAAAAGCGACTTGCTCGCCGCGAATTTCCACACGCGAACAATGGAGTAGATGAAGGCCAGTCGATCATTGATTCTGTCTGTTTCGCGAGTCAGGTCGTTATCATCCCCGTCGCGATATACGCTGTCGCCTCCCCCCTCGACGGTTTCGTCGTCTGTCCCGTCCTCGGCACTGTCTCGAAACGTCATCTGATCGTACGCCGCCCGATAAAGAGGGTCAATACCGCGATCTTCGTCCTCTTCTTCGTTATTTTCGTTGCCTTCAGTGTCCATGTCGCTTTCGTCATCATCGTCGTCAGCGTCATCATCAGCGTCGTCACCGAAAATATCGTCGTCATCGTCGTCATCGTCGTCTTCGTCGTCTTCGCAAAAGTCTTCATAAAACTCGTCTTCACAACCGTCAATCAGACTGTCTTCGTCTTCGTCATCGTCCCCATCATCGTCATCGTCGTCTTCATTGT
>JAQVID010000511.1 GCA_028695865.1 Thermoguttaceae bacterium
ATGTTGAGTTGACTGCCGTTTACGATCCGCTTGAAACGAGTCGGGTACGACTTGCTGCCCGGTATAATCTTGTCCCCTGCGAAAATATTGAAAAGTTTTTCGACGCTGTCGATGCTGTGGTTATTGCGGCTCCTTCATCGCTCCATTTTGAGTTGGGAAAAGCGGCTCTGGCCCGTGGACGTCATGTACTCATGGAAAAGCCGCTCGTAACCAAGGCAAGTGACGCGCAATCGCTTATTGATTTGGCCCATCGCGAAAAAGTCGTATTTCAGGCCGGGCATGTCGAGCAATATAATCCCGCGTGGCTGGCTGCTACCGAAATGCTTGACGACGTACGTCGCGGAGAACCGTGTCTGATTGAGGCAACGCGAAAAAGCGGTTATACGTTCCGTTGCGTCGATATCGGAGCCGTCCTTGATATTATGATTCATGATCTTGAGCTTGTGCTTTCGCTGATTCCGTCTGAAGTTGTATCGGTGGACGGCTTCGGTTTCGGGATGATGGGCGGTTTGGAAGATACGGCGCAGGCCTGGCTTGTCTTTGAAAATGGTTCGCGGGTTGCGCTAAGTGCTTCCCGGGTTGCCATGGAACCGGTACGTCAAATGCTCATTTCGACACGGCGACATTCGGTTCGTATCGATTTCCAGCAGCGAGCGGCCCGAAAATTTTCGCCGGACTCTCAAATATTATCCGGAGCTTTTGCGCCCGAAAAAGTTGAACAGGCGGCGATTTCCACGATGGTCACGTCCTTCATGAAAGATCATTTTGCTTTAGAAGAAACGTCCGGGGTACCGATTGACGCTCTTTCGCTTGAAATGGACAATTTTGTTTCCGCAATCTTAAAAGGAACCCCATCGCGAGTACCGGCGAAGCGAGCCGCACAAGCGGTGAAACTGGCCCAATGCATTCTGGATCAAATCGCGAAGCATAACGAATCTCATTGAGTTTTGGCGTTGTGAGACCTCCATTACGGGCTTGTCGGTCGCAATGGACCTTGATTTGGGGTGCGACGAAAATTCTCAAGGCCCGTATAGGGAGCGAGTGAAACGAGCGGTGAGGGCCAGAGCGGTTCGAATGAGTCCGAATCCACCCTAATTCCGGTCGCAAGCGACCTCCATTACGGGCTTGTCTATCCTGCCAAAACGAGCAAATAGATTCCATCCCTGTAGGAGCCAGCCGCTTTTTTGTGCGCTAAACAAGGCAATCGCGGGAGAAAAGCTCCCTTTTCTCCCTTTGAGCCTCTGCAAGGGGAACACCTGGTTTGTTTTGTCTTTTTCTGACGAAAAGACGAAAATTGCCTTGCGTTTCTTGAAAATTTGTATTAAACTGTAAAAGGAAGGTTTTTTCTAAATTTTCGATGGCGGGACAAACCCGTTTGTCGTCCTTTATTTAGGGTGGTTACCATGAAAAAGCGTGCTTTTACACTTGTTGAACTGTTGGTTGTGATCGCGATTATTGGTATTTTGATTGCTCTGCTTCTGCCGGCGGTACAGGCCGCCCGCGAGGCCGCCCGTCGTATGCAGTGTACCAATAACTTGAAGCAACTTGGAATTGGGCTTCACAATTATCACGACGCGAACAAATTTTTTCCGCCTACCCGTATGGGGGCGACTCCGAATCCTGTGCCTTCCGGTAATTCTGCTGGATGGTATCGCCGCAACAGTTTTCATGTTTCTCTTTTGCCGTTTTGTGAACAAACGGCTTTGTTTGATCAGTTTGTCGCCTATTGCAGCGCTCACAACGGCTCTTGGCCAATACACACGTATTACGATAGCGCGTCCTTCACGGCGCCCCGTGTGCATGTCGATTACATGACTTGCCCGTCGGACCCCGACAGCGCTGTTTTGAATCAAGTTCCCTTACCGGCCATGCGTACCAATTATGGAGCGTGCCATGGCGATATTTTGGCGAGTAGCTACGCCGGGTATCGGAACACACGAGGATTTTTCGGCGGGGGCGAAGGTAGTGTTACCGGATCGACACAAACGCTTTTCGAATGCCGCGATTTTTCCTCTATCCTTGACGGAACTTCCAATACGATTGCCATGGCGGAACATATGGTCGTCCCTATTTATTCTTCGAATCTTCTGAAAGGGGCTTTATGGGGCAACATGCCCGGTACGATTGGCACCTCCGGTTTTACTCCTGCCGATTGTCTCAGTAAGTGTGATACGAACAATAATCAATATCTTGTTTCCGCAACGCTTTTCACCGATGGCTTTTCCGGTTACGGGTGGGTTTTCTACTGGGCGAATCACCTGACGATTACGACAGTTCTTCCGCCGAACGCCCCCAGTTGCGGAACGAGTCCCTGGTGGGGCGGTACCGGCTTCTATACGGCGTCGAGTAACCACAGCGGCGGGGTCAATGTCCTTCGCGCCGATGGTTCCGTTTCGTTCGTTTCCGACACGATCAATACCGGATCGGTCAATTACGCTGAAGGCGATAGAGATCCCTTTGGTACAAGTCCTTTTGGTATTTGGGGAGCAATGGGTTCGATCAATGGCGGCGAATCCGTCGCGATGTAAAAAGGGCGAAAAAGAAGTTTCTTGCAAAGAAGTTTTATTTCGCGTTTTCAAATCGCCTCTATGGAAAGAAAAGCGGCGAAGGAGTTTCCGTACGGTAGGAAGGGCCTTACGCCGTCAGGCAGAAAATTCCCGCAAGGCCCGTATATAAAACGAGTGAAACGATCGCAATGAGGGCCGGAGCGGTTCGAATGAGTCCGAACCCACCCTAATTCCGGTCACGCGTGGTGGAGTTGCGGGCGAAAGCGCCCACTGGTATGAACGTTAGGATTGTATTTCACGCAAAATAAACGATCATCGCGCTTAGTATTTTTTTTGTCACGCCAAGACGCAGAGCCGCCAAGCGTACTACCGCGCCATTGCGAATATTTTTTGAATAAATTGGTCTTTTTGTCATGGTAAGTTGAAAACATCTTCTTCCCTTCTTTGCGTCTTAGCGGCTTGGCGTGACACATTCCTATACGAGCTTGTTGGTCGTCCTGTATCTTGATTTTTGGATGAGAAAAATTCTCAAGGCCCGTATATAAAGCGAGTGAAACGATCGCAATGAGGGCCGGAGGAGTACGAATTGGTCCCCACACTCCCTATCACCGTCGCGGGAGATTCTTTGTTTATTACAAGTCGTTTTTGTGGTATATAATGGCGAAATGTTTTCATTGACCGTTATGTCAAGGTTGCTTATAATATTTGTAATGTTTGTAATCATAAACGACGTTACAATGTGTCAGGGCCCTTCGTGACATGAGCTTTTGACGCGATTTCGCAACATACGGGGAGAGGAAAAATGCAAATAACAAAGAAGTCGAACGACCTAATTGGTCGTACAGAAAAAGATTTTTATATTACGTTGCGTGGAGCGGATAACGGACAACTTCTGAACATCGGGCGGGCATTTACCTTGGTGGAGTTGTTGGTCGTCATCGCGATCATTGGTATGCTGATTGCCCTTTTGCTTCCGGCGGTACAGGCGGCGCGCGAGGCGGCCCGACGAATGGAATGCACCAACAAATTAAAACAGCTCTCCTTGTCCATGCAGAATTATCACGATGTCCAACAGAGTTTTCCGGCGGGTGCCCTTGTTTCCGATCAGGC
>JAQVID010000512.1 GCA_028695865.1 Thermoguttaceae bacterium
CATTACTTCGTTCTTTGGCTATGTTCATATAAGCGACCGCAATGGCCGAATGAAAGCGAACCATGTCGTCCGAATGGACTAATCCGTCTTGAATTGCTTCGACCGCCCGGGGATTGTTTGGTCCAACCGCTTCGAGCTGAAGAGAGGCGAATTCTGATGTTTTCGGGTCGAGAAGCTTCGCTTTGAGTTCACTGATTCGGTCCTGTAGTTCGGCAGGGGTTTCGAAAAAGGAAATGGCACAGACCACATTCACGTAACGATTGATGTTGTCATGGTATTCATCCGGAACAATCAAATTGACACGAACGGCTCCAGCCTTGGCTTCGGCGACTTTATTTTTGGACCCGTTTCGCAAATAGCTGAAACGATTATTGATTACATCTTCAATACGTTGGGCAACCCCACAGGTACGCTCACCCTCCTTGATCACCAGCCAAAGCGGACGAGATTTTGTGATAATTGCACCGCCGACGATTCTGCCTTTTCGGTACGCTTTGGGGTCCTTCTTTTCGATGAGTTGTGAATCGAGCATGACGAACCCGCCTGCAATACCCAACTTGTCGCCGATATGGAGTGTGTCATCCGTATAGAACTGCCGCAGCAGGGCCTTTTCGACGTAGCCGCCTTCGATACTGGTTGCTTCCGAGCCTGGCGGGAGAGAAACTTCGACGTCCATGTGGTCTCCTTTGCGAGCGCCGGGGAGCACCACAGATTCGAGTATCGCAATGGCCGTCGACATGGAAGCAATTTCTTCTTTGGCCTTGCTTTTCTTTTCGTTGTCGCGTTGCAATTCCTTGAGGACCATCTGCTGATACATCGAAGGAGGTTCATTGGCTCCTGTTTCTGCCAGTCCTTTTATAAGCACGACCCCTTGGATTTTTGCCAAGTGCATGTTGGCGGGAGCCGCAAGGTCACCGACGAGACGGCCCTTGTTACTCAAAACCTTCTTTTGTTCTTCTTCCATGGGATTCTTGGGGACCTTGTTGCACGCCGAAAATACGACGCAGGCGACAAGGAGCAGCAAAATCATTCGGGCTGGTTTCATAAATTTATCCTTTCAATTAAGAGAGAAAATCACGGGATTGTAGTTGTTTCGCGATGGGGTGTCAAGGTTGATTTTGTGTTTTTGGGGCAAAAAGCGAGAGGGGAAAAGCAAAGTGTCCATATTGTGTTGTTTGCCGTGATCGCGTTAGAATACGTATAGCACCGTTCTTTTGTACCGTATATCATGGAAAATCGATAAATCAAAAAAGCGAATGGGTTGGCCTGCCCGGCCGCGGGTGAAAATAAATGTCGCGACATAGAGATATTGTACACAGATGGATACATACTATAGTAAGTGTGTTAATGTACACTGAAATTGTTCGTGAGGCGATTTGATTCATGTTGCGGGGACGTTCCTGGTTTCATTTGTTTGCGGACCTTTTTTGATTACGAAAAATCTTTGGAGTTTTTTTTGTTTTTTGGAGATAATGGACTGGATGCTCTAGTATATTATGCAGATTTCGTGTATAATGAACAGGTTGTATTTCCGCTTTCCCGACTTCATCCGAAGAGGGGAAGTCGTTGCCGAAGAGACCTTTGTAACTGTAAGGAGAAACGAATGTCAAAACCAATTAATGTTGCGATGATCGGACAAGGATTTATGGGGCGTTCCCATTCCAACGCTTGGGGACAGGTGAAGCGGTTTTTCAAAACGGAACTCAAACCGGTGCTGCACACGGTATTCGGTCAAGAGTTTGAGCATCCGGAAAATTTTGCCCAGGTTTGGGACTGGCAAAACGCTTCGACCAACTGGGAGGAGACGATCAAGAATCCGGAGATCGGGTTTATAGATATAGTTACGCCGAACTTCATGCACGCGCCGCCCGCGAAAGCCGCGATTGCGGCCGGCAAGCCGGTTGCGTGTGAAAAGCCGATTAGCGCGACGCTTCAGGAAGCGCGTGAAATGTCTCAAGCGGCGGAAGCGGCGGGCGTAGATTCGTTTGTATGGTTCTGTTATCGTCGCGCTCCTGCCGTTGCGCTAGCGTATAAGCTTGTTCGGGAAGGGCGCATTGGTCAAATTCGGCACATTCGCGCGGCGTATTTGCAGCAGTGGGCGGATGATTCAGTACCTTTTGCGTGGCGTTTCAAAAAGGCATTGGCCGGCAGTGGAGCGCATGGGGACTTGAATGCCCATATCGTCGATATGACGCGTTTTGTCAGTGGCTTGGAAATCACGGAAATTTGCGGCTCGATTGCGGAAACGTTTGTGAAAGAACGGGTTGTTCCCAATGGTAATATGACGGACGAAGAGCTTCGCTACAGTAAAGACGCGAAGACGGGCACCGTTCGTGCCGAAGTTGAAGTTGACGACACGGTTTTGTTCCTTTGTCGTTTTGATAATGGAGCGGTAGGTTCTTACGAAGCAGCTCGACAGGCGACCGGTAATTTCAACCGTAACGGCTTTGAAATTAACGGAACGAAAGGTTCTTTGAAGTTTAATTTTGAGGACATGAATCATCTTGAGTATTTCGACGCGACGCAGCCGGCGGAAGTTCAGGGTTGGACGAAGATTCTTTGCACCGACCCATGTCATCCGTATGTCGGCAATTATTGGCCTGCCGGTCACTTGATTGGTTATGAGCACGGCTTCACGAGCATGGCATACGATATTCTTCGCAAGCTCAATGGCGAAGAACCGGTTGTTCCGCTTCCGAGTTTTACGGACGCCTATAATACGCAGCGTATTCTTGAATCGGCGCTTATCAGTGCCACCGAGAAACGTTGGGTTAATGTCGCAGACGTCCGATAAGGAGTCTGACTGTGGCGAAAAAGAAGTCATCCGGTAAGAAAATGACGAAAGTGGCGGCGAAATCAACGCTGTCGCGGCAAGTCGATTTGCCGGGGTGCCGATTTCATCCCTTGGGCTTTTGGTATGAAGACGAGGAGAGGAATTTGTCCCGTCCGACTTCTTTTTCATCCATGATTCCGGCGATATTGGCCCTTTATGGTCCAACTCGCCGACTTGGCGTGGAGCGTTTTTGCGAAACCTGGCAAGAAATTTACAAGCTTGCGATTCCCCGGGTTTACGAGCAGGATCGTCAGGGCGATTTACTTCAGATTACCTCATTTCGCGGTGGAGTCGTGCGTGTTGAGGTCGCTAACAACCTTATCTTGCAGGAAGTTTTGTTTTCCAAACAGGAAGTCGTTCGCATGTTTCGTGAACGTCTTCCGGAGGAAAAGATCACCGATGTTCGTTTCGTCCTTCGACGCGAGTAGAAAGCGCGAAGCATTGGGATGTTGCGTGTTGATTGTTTTGACTTTGCGGTAAAACAGCCCAATCGGTAAAGCAAGATTGTATACTGCCGGCACTTTATTTTCCTGTTGCGTAATCCGTATGGCATAAGGAGCCGTACGAACATTGCGCAGCAAGCAGAGTGAGGTGGGGTCGGTATCATTTGCACACAGGGATGAAGTTCCCTTACTTTTAAAAAGAATGGTATAACGATATTATCATGACAGAGATTCCTTCGAACAACGTTAATAATCCGGTTTCGGACAATACTAATCATTCGGAAGACGAGAAACAGACGCAGGACAATTTTGTGCACGGTCCTCTTCAGCACAATGTCG
>JAQVID010000513.1 GCA_028695865.1 Thermoguttaceae bacterium
TCAGAATCGCCCTCGGCACGGATATCATCCTGGTCATCATAAAAATCTTTATCGGTCTCTTCAGTTGTGGCAGGAGCAACAAATTTACTTCCTCTTCGTCCACTACTGGAGCCGGTACCATTATTACTACGTTGAGTCATACGAACATTTCCAATCTTTTCATAAATTTAAGCAATTGAGATTCCTTTTTGATTGTCGCACATGTTTATCAAGAAATAGCGACATAGATCATATTTCCATAAAACCCCTAAACAATATCTGCCGAAAAAAAGTTGAATGATTACCCACTACAAATAACGTCCTATTTTAGCAAAGTGCAACAACTTTTATGTTGTTGTTTCAATAACCAAAATTACACCTTGCCAAATTCAGCAAAGACATCACGAGAAAATAGTCGAATAGGCAATCTACGGTGAAAAAGTTTTTTCGTTCGGCATCCCGCACCCCCCTACTTCAGATTTGGTCTACCGAATAAAAGAAAAAAAACCTACAAATGGGTCTAAAGTACTGACCACTTCGCAAGTATTATACAGGATTATCCCTGGCAGTCAACCGGAATGTAACCTCTACGGTGCTCATTTTTTCCTAAAATCCGTGGGGCACAGTTATCCCAAGCTGTGTTAGGCCCTTGTTTTTTGATAAACTGTGGGAAAAACAGCCTTTTTTAATTCTGCTATACAATATGATTTTTCTTAAAATTTTTGGAAAAATTTTTATTTTTTTGTTCGCTTCACGCAAATAAGGAACCGCAAACGCCTCATTTTGCGCCAAAATAACTGCAGAACGCCGGTTTTTACCTGTAAAAGCGGCCGGAAACGGCGGCAAAACAGCCCGGCTTGAGACTCTGCCTCCGGATGCCGCGGGATGCGCCCGGCAGATATTTTTTTCTCGTCCCAAAAGATAATTCCCGTGCGTGGGTTGAAAGTCGCCGGCCGGTCTTTTATAATACATATAATATAATGGACTCAAAAAAACACGAACGACACGGCGTTTTTTTGGCCGGAGAGTGGTTTTTCCCGGAATCGGTTGTACGTTTCCAGAATCATCCGCAAGGAGTAAAGATATGAATCATGTGTTTCGGTTTGTGTACTCATTTTCTCTTGTTTTGATGACGCTCGTCTGCTGCTCAGGACAGGAGTCCGGAATGAACCGGCTGACCTGTCCCAGTGTGGCGGAACTGAATCAGGTGTTTCGCGAAGGACCGGCCAAAGGCTACGGCCCGGCCGAGGCCGTTTTCTGGAACGAACGACTCAACGAAAAAATCATTACGACACTGTTGGACGAACTGAAGTCGCAACATATTCGCGAGTTCTTTTTCTATCCGACGTTTGGTTTGGACGTTGCGTATCTTTCGGAAGACTTTTTCAAGTATTACGAATTCACACTTGCCGAAGCGAAAAGGCGAGGCATGGACGTTTGGCTTTACGACGAATTTTCGTGGCCGAGCGGTTTTGCCGGCGGGCTGCTGGGCGAAGCACTGCCCGACGCGGGAGCAAAAGGTCTTTATTTTTCGGATGTGAAGAAACTTGATGTACTCCCGGAATATTTGCTTGCCGTTTATCAGCGGGAGCTTGACGGGACGTTTCGGAACATCACATCGCAAGCGCGAAAGGACGGTAAACTTTCTTCCGGGGATTACAAACTTGCCTTTTTAAAATACAGTCCGAGCGAGCCACGTTTGTGCGGAGGCTTTTATTGCGACATGCTCAAAAAGGGAGTGACCGAAAAATTCATCGAACTGACGCACAAGGCATATCAAAAGCATTCGGGCACCGAATTCGGTCGGGCCGTTCGCGGGATTTTCACCGATGAAATGACGCTTGGTCGTGCCGGTGGGGTACTCTGGACCGACGATTTACCGGACCGGTTCGAAAAGAAATTTCATGCTCCGATTTGGGGTATTCTGCCACTGCTGCACAAGGAAGCCGAACTGGCTTTGCCTGACGGACGACTTGTCGATGCCGCCGAAGCGCAGCACCATCACAAAAGTGTTCTGCTTGACTTGGATATTGAGCGCTGGTGCAAGCCGATTTTCGAATATTGCGAAACGAACAAGCTGGAATTTTGCGGACATTATCAGGAGCACTGGTGGGCGTTTTCTTCAACGAATCCGGACGTTGCGGCCATGTATGTTTGGCAACAGCGACCGACGATCGATATTATTTTCAATCAGTGGAGTCAAAAGCATCGCGGACAGGCCGGGAATATTCGCATTGTTCGTGAACTGGGTTCGCTTGCCAGTCAGCTTGGCCGGGCCAAAACGTTTGCCGAAACGTGTGGTGCTTCCGGCTGGGGACTGCTGCCGCTTGACATTAAGCGATTGACCGATTGGGAAACCGTCCTGGGCATAACGAACATGGCCGAAATGGGACCACAACTTTCCGTTCGGGGCGGTCGCAAGTTCGATGAAGGGCCGTCCATTTATTATCACATGCCCTGGTGGGAGGAGTATCATCGATTAGTCGATTACGAGACGCGGCTCTCCTGGCTTTCCTCGCAAGGAAAACAGAACAACGATTTGCTTGTTCTTCAGCCAACGACTTCGCTGTGGCTTTATGCGAACAAACACAATATCTGCGAGCCCATGGCCCAGGCGTTTTGCGACATGCTCATTGAACTGGAAGAACGCCAACTGGAATATGATTTGGGAAGTGAATACGTTATCGATCTTTTGGGTTCCATTGACCAGGGCAAACTGGTAGTCGGTAAGGCCGATTATTCCATGATTCTTATTCCGGAGAATTTTGAGAACATTGAGCGCAAGACACTTGTCCTGCTTGATCAATTTGTTCGCGGCGGCGGTGCTCTGGTTGTTCTGGGCAAACTTCCTGCCCGGGTGGACGGTCGAAAACTTCAGCGATGTGACGCGACAACCCAGAAACTTTATGCCAAGCTGTTTGCTCCTGAAATCGTTCGCACGAAATTGCAATTTGTGTCCGACTCCTTTCCGGTCAAACTTGCCCCCGGAGTATGGCAGACAGACAAGAAGAACTTTCTCAATATCCCTTGGAACGCAAGTACTTACGCAATGACCAAGGTTCCGACCAGTGCGGAATCCCCGTTTTTACCGATGTATCAAAAAGGGCAAATTGCAAATACACCCTGGCTTTATCATTTGCGACGTGAAATGAAAGACGGTGAATTCCTTTTCTTCGTGAATTCTGATCGGGACAAAACGCGGTCATTCTCGTTCTTTACCTGTCCCAACACAAACGCAAAACAGGTGTGGTCCAGCGTGGATTTACTTGATCTTGCCACAGGAACGATTACGCCGTATCCCTCTTGCCCCGTCAAACAAAATGGTAAAATTGTTACGCGACTGGATGTTACGCTTCCGCCGTGCGGGTCTCTGGCTTTGACATTGACCGCGGGAACACTGGCGGCTCCGGAAACGAAGAGTGCCCATTTTGTCGAGACGGTGATCAAGCCGCTTGCCTTGCCCCAAATCAAGCGACTTCATCCGAATGTGCATGTACTCGACTACTGCTCTTTGAAGCTGGGCGACAAGCAATTCCAGGAAGATTATTTTATTCGTACCGACCAAAAACTTTGGCGGCATTACGGTTTTGATACGAATCCCTGGTGGCATTTACCCCAACGTCATCATGACCTCA
>JAQVID010000514.1 GCA_028695865.1 Thermoguttaceae bacterium
GTGTGCTCTTCCGATCTAAGTCAGCTTCGCCCCGGGATCGACGCGAAAATCGTTCACCTTCAGACCATTGAGCCGGGTACCGTTCGTACTGTGAAGATCAATCACATACCAGTACCCTTTGGATAACACCAAACGACAATGATGCCCGGAAACATCAGAAAAACGAAGCGTGATGTCGCAATCCTTGCTCCGCCCGAGAATGACTTCTGCCTTGTTTAAGACAATATCATCCCCTCCGGTTAACGGTTTTAATACTCCAAACATTCTACACCTTCTGAAATAATTGAATAAATAAAAAACATATCATATTTGTGCAAAAAAATCTGCACTGATCATATCTGTATTTTTGAATGGCATCATACCCATTGCGTTTGATTTCCCGCGTTGTACGGTCTCTTATCCCCGTTTTTGAAGGCAAAAGGAGAGCCAATCAGGAAAAACGAAGGACCAATAGTGTTAAGTGTATCCTAACCCCCCATTTTTTTCAATTACTTTTTATTTTTTTTGACGAAATATTTGCTTTTTGCCTGTCAACCCGTTGAAAATCCTTCCGTTATCCGGTAAAACATCAATTAGGGAAATCGGTCGGTTGTTTCAACTTGATTCCGGCCCTGGTTTTTGTCGTGCGTCCAAACGTGCCGGTGGTATGACTTGATGTTTCATGTTGTGTGGCCCGAATCCCCGTTTTCCGAAGACAAAGGTGGAGTAAATCACCGACAATTGGAATATCGGTACCATAAATAAATCGCAAGAGACTCCAGTGAGGAAACAGAGGAGGAAAAATGAGCTACACCGTACAATTTTATCTCGTCAATTTGGAGGAACTGAAAAAGGTCTTTGGCAGTGGCGATCTGTCTTTGCTTGAGCGTTTGGACTTTGACGAAGAAGACCACGAAGGCCGCCGTCGAGCACAAGAACTCATCGAAGGAACACCATTGAGCGACAAGGAAGGTTCCGGCTATGGGTACGCGCTGGAGAAAATCGTCGAAGCTTTGGGCTGCGAATGGGTCAGCGTCGAAGAATTCGAAGATTTGCGATTCGGCGAGTTTGACGGGCCGTTGGAGTGGATCATCGATTCCGGGGCTCCGATTGCCTTGCCCGATACCGATGATTATCCTTACGTCGGATACCGTGAATTGGATGATATGAAAGAAGACTTGGCCAGCGCTCCTTCAGAAGACGAGGACGAAGAAGACGACCGTTACAAGGAAGAAGACGAAGACGACTACGACGATTACAGCGACGATGAATCCGATTATGACAACGGCAATGAATTCTATCGGGAAATGCTTCAGGGAATGTATCGCGTATTTCGATACGCTATTAGAAAAAAGAAAGCTATTATTACCTTTTATTATTGAGCAGCCGATGTTGCGTTTTGGTCGCGAAGCAAGGATAAAACTGTTCGCGATGAAACGAAGGTTGGTTTTGCAAGGACTGTCTTAATCCGGCAGAAAGCATTCCCCGTCCGCACATAGTGTGCATAATATTGATTATATTTCCGTTTTTTGATTGTTTCTTTACTTAACATCAAAAAATCCTTCAAAAATTACTCGCGTTCCTGGAGCGGGCAAAAAGTGTGCCGCCTTGAAAAAATTTAATTTTGAGGTAGGATAAGTGGAATCGACTTGTATCAAAAAGTTGACAGGCGACCGGAGGTTCGGTTTACAGGCTTTGAACCTTGCGATTTCGTCCATTCCATTGGCGTGAAAGCCGGAAATGAAAGGTTTACTAAGATGTCCCAGCGACGTCAGGATTTACGTAATATTGCTATTATCGCACACGTCGACCACGGAAAAACGACTCTGGTCGATTGCCTTTTACGCCAGTGCGTGGAACATCGCGAAAATCAGCTTGTCGGAGAGCAGATTCTCGACTCCAATGATCTGGAACGCGAACGCGGCATTACCATTTTGGCAAAAAATATCGCCGTAAATTACAAAAAGACAAAAATAAATATTATGGACACGCCCGGTCACGCCGATTTCGGTGGTGAGGTTGAACGTGTACTTCGTATGGCCGATGGTTGTCTGGTTCTGGTCGATGCCGCCGAAGGTCCAATGCCGCAGACCCGTTTTGTCCTGAGTAAAGCTCTTGAAATTGGATTACGACCGCTGGTCGTGATTAACAAGATCGACCGCAAGGATGCACGTCCTCATGATGTTGTGAACGAAATGTTCGATCTTTTCATCAACTTGGGCGCCGACGACGACATTGCCGATTTCCCTTATATTTTCGCCAGTACCAAAGAAGGTTACGCCACGACCGATCCCAATGTACGAACGGACTCCATGTCGCCCCTTCTGGACCTGATTCTTGAAAAGATTCCTGCTCCGTTGGTTGAAATGGATGAACCGCTTCAGATGCTGGTCACAACGATCGACTGGTCCGAGTATGTTGGTCGAATCGCCATTGGGCGCGTTCAGTCTGGTACCATTCGCAAAGCGCAATCCATTGCGGTCATGCAAAAAGGCGATCAGGTTACGCAGGGGCGAATCGCGTTTCTTTACACTTTCAGTAATTTGGGTCGAACAGAAGTCCATGAAGCGGACGCGGGCGATATTGTTGCCGTCGTGGGTCTGCCGTTTGTTGAGATTGGCGATACACTGACCTCGCCGCTTCATCCGCGTCGCATGCCGCGCATTTCTGTTGACGAACCGACCTTGCGCATGACTTTTGGTATCAATACGTCTCCATTGGCCGGAACCGAAGGAAAATATGTTACAACGCGTCATGTTCGTGAACGGCTTCTTCGAGAGCTGGAACGAAACGTTGCTCTGCGAGTCGAGCCGGTCCCCAATTCCGATCAGTTCGTCGTTTCGGGGCGAGGTGTCTTGCACTTGTCCGTTCTGATCGAAACGATGCGTCGTGAGCAGTATGAGCTTTCGGTCGGTAAGCCGGAAGTTATTTATCGGAACAATAAAGGTGTGGTCGAAGAACCGTTCGAAACACTTGTTGTTGAAGTTCCGGAAGATCAAACCGGTCCGGTTATGGAAATGGTCGGAACACGTCGCGGGGTGCTGCTTGAAATGGCCCCCCGGGGAAACTTCTCCATGCTGACTTTTTCCATTCCGGCGCGTGGTCTTATCGGGCTTCGTTCGAAAATGTTGACGGCTACCCAGGGCAACGCCGTGATCAATCACCGTTTCGACTGCTATAAGCCGAAAGAGAGTGCCATCCCGGGGCGTTCCAATGGTGTTCTGGTGTCGATGGTGCCCGGTCGCGCCGTTGCTTTTGCGCTCGATGGACTTCAGGCCCGTTCGCGTCTGTTTGTTTCGCCCGGTGATGTCGTTTACGAAGGGATGATCGTGGGCGAAAATGCCCGCTCCGGCGATATGGACGTTAATCCGACGAAAGAGAAAAAGCTTAGTAATATGCGTGCTGCCGGTAACGACCGTAATATTATTCTCAAGCCAGCGGTCCGCATGACGCTGGAAGAATCACTCGAATTCATTGAAGACGACGAACTGGTTGAGGTTACGCCCAAAGCGATACGCCTTCGCAAAATTTTGTTATCCGAAGTCGATCGACGACGCGCGTTCCGCTCTTCCGGCAACTGATACCCAAAAAGAGTACCCTCCCCTTTTCGAGAACCGTTTCGTGCCGCGCC
>JAQVID010000515.1 GCA_028695865.1 Thermoguttaceae bacterium
GGTTCAAGGGTGTGTATAATCATTCTTGATTATTTTCATCGAAACCGAGCATTCGCGCAGTCTCGAAATCTTTTTGAGCTTTCTTTTTATGTCCCTGTTCCGACCAGGCCATCGCACGATAATAATATGGGGCCGGATTATCAGGATCAATTCCGATCGCCGTATCGAAATCAGTGAAGGCCGAATCGTATTTGCCCAAAACGGCAAATAAATCTCCCCGGGTAACATAAGCCTGAATGAACTGAGGATCAAGTTCGATGGCGCGCGAGTAGTCCGCTATGGCCGCGTCCAGATGACCATCGCTCGTTTGGAGGACTCCGCGATCATACCAGGCGGAAACGAAATCGTTTCGGATTCGAAGGCACTCGGTCAGATCGGCCAAGGCTCCGGCCAAGCCGAGAATATCGCGGGAAATACCACGTCCATAAAACGCGAGATAATCTTTTGGATTCAATTCAATGGCGCGATCATATTGCGGCAAAGACAATTCATAATCGCCACGACACCGAAAAACATTGCCTTTGAGCGAGTAAAAACGGGAATCGTCGGGAGCAAGGCGCAATCCTGTTTCGGCAAGCTTGAGTGCCTCGTCGAATTCTTCTGATTCCAGAAGAAAAACGGCAAAGTCGGCCAGAGCGTCAACGTTTTCGCTGTCATACTCCACGGCTTGCTTGAACTTGAAAAAAGCTTCATCGCCCGGACTGCCTTCTTCCCAAATCTCCATGGCCGCGTCGTGGAACAATTTTGACAGTTCCTGACGATTGGACATACTCGACAAGTCAATGCTTTCGGACGATACAGGCGACTTCTTTGCTTGGGATGGGGAACGATCTTTCTTATCCTTGGACATCATAAATTACTTCAGGCAATCTTGTTGAGTGGTTCGCGCACAGGGATAACAGGACGACGCTCAAGCACCATCTCTTCCGTGACGACATACCGCCCGCCTTCATCGTCGGGAAGATTGTACATCGTCTCCAGCATGAGCGATTCTACGATGGAACGCAGACCGCGAGCGCCTGTTTTGCGGTCCATCGCCTGCCGGGCAATGGCGCGAAGAGCTCCCTCGGTGAATTCCAGTTCCGCGTCTTCCATGTGGAAAAGTTTTTGATACTGCTTGATTAAAGCGTTTTTCGGCCGACTCAGTACGTTGATCAACGCTTCTTCATCGAGTGGGTCAAGCGCCGCGATAACCGGTAAACGACCAATCAATTCCGGGATAAGACCAAACGTGTGAATATCTTCAGCGGTCACATGATCAAGATACTTCATCATGTTTTCTTCATGTGTTGCTGAACTGCCCGGCGCAAAACCGATTGTCTTTTTGTCCAGTCGATCTCCAATAATATCTTCGATTCCGACAAAAGTCCCACCACAGATGAATAAAATATTCGTTGTATTGACCGGGATATATTGCTGCTCCGGATGCTTGCGTCCGCCTTGTGGGGGAACGTTCGATATGGTCCCTTCGAGCATCTTGAGGAGTGCCTGCTGAACACCTTCCCCGGAAACATCCCGCGTGATCGAAACGTTCTGATTCGTTTTACCGATCTTGTCGATTTCGTCGATGTATACGATTCCGCGCTGGGCCGCTTCAATATCGAAATCTGCCGCGTGTAAAAGTTTCAAAAGGAGATTTTCAACGTCTTCGCCAACGTAACCGGCTTCGGTTAATGTCGTGGCATCGCCAATAGCAAACGGGACATCCAAAATATGGGCAAGCGTTTGGGCCAAAAGCGTCTTTCCGCTTCCCGTGGGACCCAGCAGAAGTACATTTGACTTTTCAATGACCACTTCGTCGTTTACCGTGTCATGAACCAATCGCTTGTAATGATTGTGCACGGCGACAGACAAGACCTTTTTGGCATAATCCTGACCAACGACATAATCATTAAGCTGCGAGACAATTTCTCGCGGGGAAGGAATGCGCAGGGGCAACTTGGGATTGCCGGCACGTTTTCGCTTTTCTTCCACAAGAATCGATTGACACAGATCGACACAGTTACTGCATATGAACACTTGGTCGGGGCCCTCGACGAGAAACCCGACTTCACGATAATTCTTTCGACAAAACGAACAATAAGGGTTTTTACGTTGTCCGTTATTGGAGTAATCACGTCCGGATGGCATGGATTATTCCTTTCCGCTCCAGGAACAGGTTATTAAAAATCTGATGAATATAATATAATGTGTTTTTTCAGGCTTTATCGGCACCCTCGTCCATACTACTTTACGGAAGTTCTTCGCGAAAGTATGATCAGCCTTTCCGATGAGGGTATGGGGTATTTTGCGAGGGGAGGTCGTATCCGTGCATATCTTGCGGTAAAATCGCAAGATACATTCATTATATTCTTTATATTCAGGTGTATACAGTAAAAACCGAAAAAATGAGGAAAAAACATCTCAAGCGGTCAGATTATTTCGTCTGTGAACCTACTGATCGCCCGGGGCGTCCTGGTGGGGCGGAGCATTATCCGGTTTAGACGGGACGGCTGCATCGCTAAGGATATGGGCAGAGGAGTTGCTTTGGGAACCGGAACGAAAACTATCACTGTTTTCTTTTTCGAGAATGGATTTCAAAAGAGTGTTGTTACTCGTGTCTGGAGAAAGGGAAAGCAACGATTCAAGTTCGTTACGAAACCTGACACTGGAATCTTGGGTGTCAGAATGACGTTTCTTTTTCTTTTTTCGAGGCTTTTTTGTTCCTTGCGAATCGTCCAGAGTTTGTTGTCGGGAAGCGACTATTTGTTCTTCTTTTAGTTTTTGAGCAAATTGAAGTTTGATTTGACGATATTCTTCTTTTGTTAATTTTCCTTCGTCGTAGAGTTTACTAAAGCGCAAAAGCAATTCGTCATTAGTAATCTTGCCATCGTTCTTGGTTGATTTACGAATATAGAGAATCAAATAAATACCAATCGCGAGCAATATTGCAAATATTGTGCATAATACAAGAATCGATTCCAATGTCGTTTGGGGAATCGAGTCAAGCAATCCGGCTCCCCAAAACGGCTTAAGTGCGATAGTTACGAATGAATAAATTGGTGTGAAAAGCATGTTTTTACCGTTTTAAAAAAACGTCGTACGACAGTAATTTAAAAAGGATTTCAAATCGGTCTATTCGTTATATTTGGACTATTTGGAATGTCAGGTAATTTTTTAAGTATACTTGACAATAATCACGTGAGTAGACGATTGAGCTGTCAGGGTCGTACTCGATATTATGTGTTCATCTCGAAAACCCGCACGAAACGGAATGATCATGAAAATAAACCTATTTCATCATAACGCGATAATTTTTCCTTTGGTGCTTTTGGCGGTGACCTCGCTAAAAGCCTCCACTGATAGTATACTCGAAAACGGAAATTCAAGCAATAATGTCAAGGAAAATATTGTGAAATTGGCTCAAATTCCGGCAAAAGAGTTGCCAAGTGCCCCGGGAACCGAGCAAAGCATCACTCCAAAACCAGTGCAGTCATCGCAATCAACGCAGTCTGTGCAACTAGACCTTCTTACTTCGTTTACCCCGCCGCGAGCACCGGCCGCCGTCATGAATCAGCGTCATTTCACCATTCCTTTTGCTCTTACCCCCAGTCAGAATACCGGTCCT
>JAQVID010000516.1 GCA_028695865.1 Thermoguttaceae bacterium
TGTCGGATTCGTTGACATTTGCCCGGATTTTTTGGACCTGCGCAATTCTGCCGGCGGACAGTCTTGAAAATCACGCAAGAGTTTTTGCCGATCAGCACTGATTTGCGAATCAAAATAAAACGGAAGAAACTCGAACAGCTTCATACTGGCCCTATAAGGCAAGGCGGCTGTTTCGTATTGAGTCAAGCCGAGTCCCAACCGACGACTGACATAGCCTACAAAAATCGGAGCGGGACGCGCGGCAATGCCACAGTCGGCAAACGCGGCAAAATAACCGTCGCCTATCTCCATATTCGGAGCAAACATGAGACATGTCTTGACCATCGGCATTTGCAGAAAATCGACTTTGTTGTTCGTCGCCTGAAGTACAAGTGCGGCCATGGTTTCAAAATGTCCAAAACCATAATTCCAATAGCTCATTCCCTCACTGCAATACCCGTCAGGCGTGAAACCTTTAAAGAAACAGCTTTCCGTCAAGATTTCGGCAGCGGCAAGAAACAAGGCACGTTCTTTTTTCGATTCACAAAGCGAAAGCGCGGCACCAAGCGTTCCACAAGTGCAGACGGCGTTCCAATTGCTTCCTCCGACCGCCCACCACATTCTCACGACCTTCGGCTTACCGGTAATCAGATCGCGATAAGGCGTAATAACACGGCGAAAAACATTCTCTTTCACCAGGGTACGAACTTCAGGAGAGAGCTTGTCGCCCAAAAGATTGATCGTGTAAGCGCACACACAACCGTAATGAGTGGAAACCAGATCGGAATATAATGATTTCCCATCGAATATTTCAGCCTTTCGATCATGAGCAGGCAGAACCCAGGACGGCATAGCGCACATAAGCCGCAATCGCTTTTCGATTTCAGCAATGAACGTTCCCTTGTTTTCCAGGCATTCAGCAACGACAAGTTCGAAAATCGGCGAGGTAAAGCGGTGCAAGGCAGTTTCGTACATCGAACGATTCCCCGAACGATAGAATTCGCGGTAGAGTTCTTCAGACGGCGCTTCGACTTTGGCGTTAAGCCCGCGTTTTGCCGATTTAACCAATGCTTTACCTTCAGGAAGGGCAGCCAACGCGTCCCACTCCTTGCGGTCCGAGCAAGGCGCGCCAATGCAAACCGGCTTGTCGGGAAGGTATTGCTCAAGCTCAAGAGCACGTTTGGCAATCGCTTCACGCGGAATCGAGGCCGCTTCCACAAACGATGTACCGAACAGGCACAAGACAAACAATGCAAAAAATAATCGGGTTTTCATGATGTTATCGCCGCTGTAAAAGGGAAAGGTTAAAAGGAACTCAAATAAAACGGTAAAATTCTTGCAAAACTATATTTGACGATCAATGACCTGGCGAACCAAATACACAAGCGTTCGGCCCGCAAGCGACGAAGCGTCAATCGCCTCAATTGCTTCAACAGCCTGCTCGGCTTCTGTTCGGGCAAGTTCGCGACATTTCTCCACTCCATAGAGTGATACAAATGTCAACTTCCCGCTTTCCGCGTCTTTGTGCAGACGCTTGCCCACCGCTGCTTCAGTGCCTGTGACATCAAGTAAATCATCTGTAATCTGAAAAGCCAGACCATAAGACCGGCCGCAAATACGCAGTGCTTCAACTTGGCGATGATCGCCTCCGGCGACAAGCGCGCCCAGTTCCAACGCGGCCCCCAGTAAAGCCGCCGTCTTCTTCGCGTGAATGCGCCGCAAGACGACTGCCTGATCGGCATTCATTCCCAATCCGTAAGAGTCAAGTGTTTCAGCGTCAAGCGGGACTTGTCCTGAAACAATAATATCCTCTTCCTGCCCTCCGACCATACCGACAGGACCTGCCGCCCGGGCAAGAGCCAAACAGCAACGAGCGGCCTGCTCTTCACGGACCAATCCGCTGGCAATCGTTTCGAAAGCAAGTGTCAGCAGAGCGTCTCCGGCGAGAATGGCGGTCGCCTCGTCGAACTGTTTGTGATTGGTCGGCTGGCCGCGTCGCAAATCGTCATTGTCCATCGCGGGCAAATCGTCGTGTATCAGCGAGTAGCAGTGAATCATCTCAACAGCCGCCGCGACCGGAACAGCCGCCTTAAGATCACCTCCACACCACTGCGACGCAAGCATGGTCATGATCGGACGAAGACGCTTGCCCGGCAGAAGCAAACTGTATCGCATGGCGTCACGCAACCGCCTGGGACTGGCCGGCGGAATCATCGTCGAACGCGCCAAATACTCGTCGATCTGTTGACGAAGGCTATCGACGTAATCTTGTGCGGAGACTGTCGCTTGGGTCATATCGTTTTCCTGTTGGATTTCGTTTGACGACCGGGTACTTCGCCATCCGATTCGAACGCGTCGGCATTGGCTTCCTCAAGCAGAGGCTTTCCATTTTCATCCACGCCCCGAAGAATGCATATTCGCCGCTTGGCGTCATCCAATACTTCCTGACAATTCCCAAGGAGTCCAACTCCTTCCTCATAACAGGCAAGCGAGCCAAGCAGATCAAGTCGGCCCTGCTCCAATTGAGAGACAATTTCTTCCAAACGCGCAAGCGATTCTTCAAAGGACAGCTTTTTTTTCGGTTCCTGTTTCGTCATTTGCTCACCGCCTCAAGTGCTTCGAGTGCCGTCTTGACAAGTATTTCGGCCGCGCCCGGCTCAAATCGATTGCAGTACACTTCGTAACTGCCTTCGCCCGTCGCTTTCAAGGTTGGAATATAGCCAACATCGTCTTGCGACAACTCTATGACAATGGTATTGCGGAACGGTGACGATTTTTTGATCGCCAGTCCCGATTCAACAAAGATTTCACCCGGAATGGCGACGATTGCCGTGTCACGGGAAAGCCGTATGGCGACAATGTCGAACGACAAATTGCGCGGCGTACCTGCCATCGTGGTCGCTTTTTCAATTTTCATTCGTTGGGCAAGCGTAAGTTTTCCTTTCGCGCCGGAGAGCATTTCGCCCTGATGCGCAAACGCTTCTTTGGTTTCTTCCGCGGTGAACGCCACTTGCGGACAAACAGCGACTTTACAGGCAGTGGCAAGCGACACATCCTGCGGCCTGGTTTCCTTGTCCGCGGAGGCAACAATGGCTTCGCCCAGAAGACGCCCGATTTCAGGAGCCTTGCGGCGGGTCGCTCCGGAGACATCAAGATGATTAATATCACCGCAGGTTCCGTTTCCGAAAACGGAAAGAAATTTCGCTCCGTACCTGCTTTTTAAAACTTCCTCCAAATAGAACGGATAGTCGGCACTCACAAGCGTTCCGCCCGTTGTGTCCAGATGAAGCGCAAAATTCGTCAAGGACGCTTTGGGACTCTTTACTCCAGAGTCGAAAATAAACAAAACCGACAAAGCCGGGTCAATCGGTCCGGCCGGTTTGATAATGTTCGGATTCTTCACGCCCGGATTACACTTGACATCAGGCAAATCCTTCATGAAATACCGGCGATTAAACGCAACCGGCGGCGCTTCAATCGACATGAAACCAACGTCGCTCGTCTTGAGTGCCGCATGTGCCTGAACAATGGCTTTGATTGCGTTTTCCTTTAAATATTTCGGATAATCGAAATCTTCAAATTTGTCTTTTCCGTATTTTTTGACCGCTTGATTATGCAAATAAT
>JAQVID010000017.1 GCA_028695865.1 Thermoguttaceae bacterium
AGGTTGGTTATTTGTTCGCCTTTTGTTGTGGAGCTCGCGAAAAACGGTTTTGAAAAAGGCGATTCCCAACTTGTTACCTGCTTTGTTAAGAACAAGGGAGAAAGGAGCAACGACGTATGGAAAATATGGTAAAGACGATCGAGAGTAATAATCTCAAGTCTGACGCGGCGGCCCAATCGGAAGACAATCCCAAGATAACCTGGAAGGGAGGTTGCTATTCAGGCAAAGCATTCCGTGTCCATTTTGTTTTGTTGGTTCTGCTGACATGCCTTGTGTACTACCTGGGTATGAAGTATGGTTCCGGTTTGTACAAGAAGCTTGGATTTACCTGGTTTTGGCTTACCGTGCAGGGCGTGCCGCTTTTGCTTTGGCTTCGATACTGTGTGAAGTATTTTTATTATACGTGGACGATTTCATATGAATTGCGTAGTGATTGTTTGATTTCGCGAAAAGGTTTTTTTCGTCGAACGCAAGATACCTTGGCGCTGCTTCGCATCAATGATGTTAAAATGGAACAAACGCTTTGGGATACGTTGTTTTACGGAGGTATTGGAACGGTGGTCATATATTCGACGGACCCGTCCGATCCGGAATTGCATTTGAGTTGTCTGGAGCATCCCAAGCAAGCGTTTGAAACGCTTACTTACATGTATACGGACTTGATCAAACGTCGTGGCATCAAGACGCTTGGCGGAGTATCCGGTGCAGAAGGCGGCATGGGCGAAGACGCGTTCGGTTCCTTTTGAGACATAGGACGCATACGGCAATCATATGGAAAACAGGCGTTCGAACGGTCGATTGTTTTTTGAATCGAGCCTTGAACTGAAGTGTTTGTTCTTTTTTGGTGTCGCATTGGCGATAGTCATAACGATCAGCTTTTGGCTCTATTATCGTGTGACGAAATCGCAAATTGCGACCCAAAATCCGATGATGGCACGACTGCTTGGGGAGCGTGAGTTTCTGCTCATGCACTTGCGAGTTCTTCTTCGCGGCGATACAGGGTCCGATTCTTCGGGTACCAAAACGACGACCGAGCTTGACGATTTTATCGAGTCCATGAGTTTGCAGAGTGAAGAGATTGGCGATTCGGTCGAGCGGGTGAAGTTCGAGTGCCGACTCATTCGTGCGGCAGGCAACCATTCGAAGCAAAAAGAAGGTTCTCTCAGCGAGTTTGAGGAAGACCTGCTCAAGCGATTTGCGCCGATTCCCGATCCGGACGCGGTAACGCCTCCCTCGAAAGTCGCGGAACGAACGGAGAAGAATGGTGTCTACCATTATTACATTGCTCTTCGCATGGAACGGGCTTGTATCAACTGTCACCGCGCGATGAATTCGGGAGAAGCGAATGAATTGGGTTCCCTGCTTGGAATTGTCCAGGTAACCATTCCGGAGCCGCCGGCGCAGCAGGAGATAACGCGTTTGTGGGCACTGCTTTTGGGAGCCGCGATTATAACGGCTTTTTTGGCCCTGATTGCGTTTTATATCGTGATTCGTTTGGTTATTATGCGACCGCTTAGAAATTTGCGTGAAGTCAGTGAAGCGATATCCAGTGGTGACAGTACCAAGCGGGCGGAACTTCATACGGGCGACGAGTTCGAAGCTTTGGGTCTGGCGTTCAATCGTATGTTGCGGCATTTGGTCGAAGCGCAGGAGCAGCTTCAGCAGACGAATGTTGAACTGGGGCATAATATAGATGAGCTTGCGCACCGCAACTTGCAATTGTTTGAAATGAACCAGATCAAAAGCGATTTCATGGCGACGATGAGTCATGAACTGAAAACGCCGCTGAACAGTATTTTGGGATTCAGTGAAGTACTTGAATCGATTCAGTCGCTTGATGAAAAACAGCGTCGATACGTTGATAATATCAATAAGTCGGGGCGTATTCTTTTGAGCATGATCAACGACATTCTCGACATGACGAAAATAGACGCCGGGCGATTGGAAATACAGGTTTCGACCTTTGCGATAGGCGAGATTGTATTGGCTTTGTGCGATATGGCCCGACCGCTGGCCGACAAAAAGAATCTTGATATTTCCCCGGAAATCGAGGATGATTTGCCGGTTATTCGTCAGGACGCCACGCGAATTCAGCAGATAGTGAATAATCTGTTGTCCAACGCGATCAAGTTCACGCCGGAAGGGGGGCGTATTCAGGTACAGGTTCGACGAGTACAAAAGTTGCCGCTTTATCCTCAAGGATACGGAACGGCGGCGCAAAGTGGTCGTCTTCAAAGCGCGATTGCCACCCATCCGATTGATTATCTTGAACTCAAAGTCATTGATACAGGAGTTGGAATTTCCAAAGAGGATCAGGAGATTATCTTTATGAAGTTTCGACAAGGCAAATCGAGTATGCCGGAAGGCGATGCCATGACGCGAGAGCATTCGGGCAGTGGTTTGGGGCTTTCCATTGTTCGCGAATTGTGCAAACTGCTGGAAGGAGAGGTATCGGTCGAGAGTCAGCCTGGTTTCGGAAGCACGTTCATTGTTTTGCTTCCATGGCAGCTCAATCCGCCGGCGCGCAGCGAGTCGCCGATGGGAAGCGAGATTCAGAAGTTTGCTCATGCCTCGACAGTTCGCCTTCCTGTTCGCAATGAGCATTGATTGCCTGACCAGAGGTTTTGTGTTATTGGCTTTTCAAAAGGAATATTCTGGTCGTACATTATACTGGTGTTGTGCGGCCGGAAGATTCCCCGTTTTCCGAAGGTAAACGGGGAGTGAATTACCGAAAATTGAAGAATCGGTAGTAAACCGGTCGTACATTATACTGGTGTTGTGCGGCCGGAAGATTCCCCGTTTTCCGAAGGTAAACGGGGGGCGAATCACCGAAAATTGAAGAATCGGTAGTAAACCGGTCGTACATTATACTGGTGTTGTGCGGCCGGAAGATTCCCCGTTTTCCGAAGGTAAACGGGGGGCGAATTACCGAAAATTGAAGAATCGGTAGTAAAAGGAACGAATTGAGCAGATGGAGTAAATAATGAGAAGTACGGTTAAATTATTGTTAGGAATGACGTTTTGCGTTATGGCTTTTGTTACGCCGCTTGTCTTTGGTGGTGTGCCGGCTCTGCCGGTTGCGTTGCATAATCCGGCTGTGTCCGATTTTTCTGCGCACTGGATTACCCCGCCCGGTGATTTCGAGAGCATACCGAATCTTTGGATTGCTTTCCGCAAGGAAGTATCGCTTGATGCCGTGCCGGAAAAAGCATGTTGCCGCATAGCATGTGATTCCAAATATTGGCTTTATGTGAATGGACAAATTGTTGTTCGTGAAGGCGCACTCAAGCGAGGTCCTACGCCTCATGGAACGTATTTCGATACAGTTGATCTCAAGTCGTATTTGAAGAAAGGATCAAATACGGTTGCCGTACTCGTTTGGTATTTTGGCAAGAGCGGTTTTTCTCATTTGAGCAGTGGTCGTCCCGGCTTGCTCTTTGACGCGGCGGGTAATGGTCCCAAAGGTTTTAAGCTTTTGAGTGACGCTTCCTGGAAGGTTTCGCTTTGCACGGCCATACCCAAGGGAATTAAACTGGTTAACGAGCGTAAGCGTTTGTTCAATGTCGCGGAATTTCCGGCCGGGTGGCGTGAAAAATCGATTGGTCCGTTCGAGATAGTTACTGAAGGCGAGCAGCCCAATATTCGTTTACCTGAATGGAATATTCGTTTCGATGCGCGATACGATTTCAAAGGAGATTGGAAGGCAAACGGCTTCGATGATTCTGCTTGGAGTGTTGCGGTAGAATGCGGAGTTCCGAACGGTAAACTGATTGAGCCGTGGGGCGAACTGTATCCGCGACCGATTCCGCAATGGAAGGATTATGGTTTGAAGGAGTTTGGCAACGGGTTGAAATTCCCGTTTGTTTCGGATGGAACGGCAATAACATGTCGTTTGCCGTACAATGCGCAGGTTAATCCGTGGTTCAAGATAGAATCGTCAGGCGGTCAGACGATAGACGTTCGCATGGACAATTATCTTGGCGGCACCGAGCCGAATATTCGGGCGGAATACGTAACGCGTTTGGGCGTGCAGGAATTTGAAGTACCTGCCTGGATGAATGGTCACGCGGTCATTTATACATTTCCGAAAGGGGTAAAGGTTCTTGACCTGAAGTATCGTGAAACAGGATATGACACGGAATTTGGCAACAACTTTACGTGCGATGATGAGTTTTACAATCGTTTGTGGAAGAAGGCTGCCCGCACGCTTTATATTACAATGCGTGATACTTATTTCGATTGTCCGGATCGCGAACGGGCTCAATGGTGGGGCGACGCGGTGAACGAACTTGGGGAAGCGTTTTACGCCGCCGATCGCAAGGCCGACCTGCTGCCGCGAAAAGGTTTTTATGAGTTGATCCGGTTCCAGCGGGAGGATCATGTCATATTTTCGCCTGTGCCCGGTATTTATCATTCGGAGCTTCCGGCTCAAATGCTTGCGACTATTGGTCCATTCGGATTGGGAACTTGGTCTTTTTATTCCGAGGATGACAGTGTGGCGGCCGACCTGTATCCGGGAGTGAAGAAATATCTCGACCTTTGGGAACTGGACGAGAAGGGTCTTGTCAAGGTTCGCAAGGGAGATTGGAGTTGGGGCGATTGGGGTAAAGAAATTGACTTGCGGCCCTTGCTCAACTGTTGGTATTATCTTGCCTTGAAGGAAGCGAGTCGCACGGCGAAGAATTTGGGACTTAAGGATGATGTTGCCCATTGGCAGTCGCGGCTCAAATCGGTACGAGGAGCGTTTAACGCGGAATTTTGGACAGGAGCCGATTATCGTGACCCGGCTTATAAAGGTCGCAGTGACGACCGAACCAATGCGATGGCCGTTTTGTGCGGTTTTCCGTCTCCTGATAAATATCCGACACTTCGGGAGCATTTCAAAAACGAGAAGAACGCCAGTCCGTACATGGAGAAATATGTTCTCGAAGCTTTGTGTCGGATGGGTTACGCGGAGGACGCGCTTGACCGCATGAAAGACCGTTTTACGAAAATGGTCGATCATCCTGATTATACAACCTTGTGGGAAGGTTGGGGAATTGGCAAGGAAGGTTACGGCGGCGGAACGATTAATCACGCGTGGAGCGGCGGCGGTCTGACTTGTTTGGCCCAATATATTGCGGGACTCATTCCGGTCGAGCCGGCGTTTCGTTCTTTTGCGGTCATACCGCAGATGGGCAAACTGAAAAAGATTGATATGTCAACCTGGACCCATTACGGGAAGATTGTCTTGTCATTGGAAAAGACGGACAAAGCTTTTTCGGCAAAGATCACCGTTCCCGCGGAGACGGTTTGTTTTTTGGGTGTTCCGGACGGATACCGGGTTGAGCAGAAAGACGCCACAGTTTTTACAGCCGCAACGCACAAGTATCGTCGTGTAACGCTTTCGGCAGGCGAGCATAAACTTGTCTTTCCGGCAGGCCAAAACACGGATACGGACGGCCAGCGCAGTGGTCGTGTTTTGAAACCGGCCTCGAAGTGAACGTCGTTGATTTTTGCAGACTTGGCGGACCTTGCTCGTGCCAGAAGTTTGAATGGGCGTATCAAGCCGTCAGGTTTGCGATGAAATATCAACGGAGGACAGTTTTTCTTACCCCCTGCCAAAAATCGCGCTTCGGGTTATACTTTATATTGAAGTTGTTTTGTTTTTCACAGTCGTGTCGCGATGTTATTTCGCGACGTATTTTTAACCACATGTCCCGAAGGCGGAAACCATGTCACAGACCCAGGATATTATTGCCGAACTGACTTGGCGGGGATTGCTCAACCAGGTCACCGATGAAAAAATAAGCTCTTTTTTGCTGGAAAAGCCGCGAACGTTGTATGCCGGTTTCGATCCAACCGCCGATTCGCTCCATGTGGGGCATCTGGTTGCGATTATGAACTTGCGACGATTTCAAAAGGCAGGGCACCGTCCGATTGCTCTCGTTGGAGGCGCAACGGGCATGATAGGCGATCCGAGTGGCAAAAGCGAGGAGCGCAAACTCCTTACCGCGGAGTCAGTGGCGGAGAATGTACGTGGAATACAGAAGCAAATGGCCCGATTTCTCGACTTCGACGACCAAGAGCGAGGTGCTCGTCTGGTGAATAATCTCGACTGGATGGGCAAGTTTTCGTTTTTGGATTTTCTTCGTGAAGTAGGAAAGCATTTTCCGGTCAATGTCATGTTGACGAAAGATTCGGTGAAGAGTCGGTTGGAGCGGAGCGATTCCGGCTTGAGTTATACCGAGTTCAGTTACATGCTGCTTCAGTCCTATGATTTTGTAAGTTTGCACAGGAATTATCAGTGCGAAGTGCAAATAGGGGGTAGTGATCAGTGGGGTAATATTACGGCGGGAATCGATTTGGCCCGGCGTATGGACGGGGCTTATCTCTACGGTTTGACCAGTAAGCTTTTGCTCAAGAGTGACGGCAAGAAAATGGGAAAATCGGAATCCGGTGCCATTTGGCTTGATCCGAATCGAACGAGTCCTTACCAGTTCTATCAATATTGGGTGAACGTGGAAGACGCGGACATTGCCAATGTTTTGCGATTCTTTTCAGACCTTTGTGAGTCGGAAGTGAATGAGTTGCTTGCCGAGCACGAGAAAGACCCGGGTCAGCGACTTCCGCAAAAGCAGGTTGCCAAAGAATTGACCATGTTGGTCCATGGAGCAGAAGGCCTCAGCGCGGCGCAAAACGCGACGGCCGTCTTTTTTGGTGCTGAAATCAACTCGCTTTCCGATCGCGACTTGACCTCGATTTTTTCAGACGTGCCCAGTAGCGATATCACGCGTGCGGAATTGGAATCAGGCCTTTCGTTGATCGATGCGCTTGTTTTGACCGGACTGGCCAAGACGAAAAGCGATGCCCGTCGAACTCTTCAGCAAGGTGGAGTTTACGTGAACAACCGTCCGGGCGGCGACGTTGATCGGAAGTTGACGCTTGCCGATTTGGCGAGCGAAACGGTCATTGTTCTCCGCAGTGGCAAGAAACGTTACGCATTGCTCCGCGCGAAATAATATTTGATTGTGTGCCCGCAGCGAGTGCGGATTTTCAAAGGGCCGGAGATGTTTCTCCGGCTTTCGCAAGTTTCTTTCTTTTTTTGCGTGGTTTGTCTTAATTTTTTGCGTATCATCCGCCGTTCTGTTTTCCAAAGTTTTCTTGAATGGGTTTTCGTTGTCTTGACCCGCGTCATCTGTTTCGTTATAATGAAACAGTTGGTCATGAGTCCGCATTTGCGGATCATTGGGCGGCGAGGAACTCCTTTTTACTGTTTTACGAAGTTCGTGCCGGCAATCATTTTGCCCTGCCAATGGACAAGAATAAAGAGTCTCTTGGCTGGGGAAATTTGTATTGGTTTGTTTTTATGAGAATTTTTGAGAAAGCGAAAGTCATGAGAGCATTGAAGTATTGTTTCGCGGGGTTGGTCCTGGGAATTGTTTGCTTGTTGTTCGTATCGAGCGCAAGTGCCGAGCGAGTTGTGATCGTTGGGGACAGTATTACCGGACATTCGATGAATTTGCCGTTTGGTTATGTTCATGAGATGCGTCGCGCACTGAAAGATGCGGGCGTGACCGATATAGAAATTGCTCCTCTGGGCTGGAGTGGAAGTACGGTGCAAAGTTGGATACCGGTCGTGGAACAATCGCGAACGGTCCGGCGGAAATTTGATATTCCGAATATTTTCTGCAAAGACGAATTTGACAAGGGTGCCGATACACTCATTGTTTTTCTCGGTATGAACGACGCGACGAAGCCGACCGTTCAACTGACGGACGCCAGTCTGACGCAGTGGAAGAAGGATTACCAAAAGTTGCTTGATCTGCTCAAAGTCCGGGTACCGTGGCGCAAGCTGATTCTTTGTCCGCCGACCATGTTGACAGAAGACCCCTGGTCCAATCGTAATGAACTTATGGATAAAATGTCGCTTGCCCTGATAGAAGTTGCGAAGGCGAACCACGCGACGATTTGCGATATACGCGGCGAGTACAAGAAGCATTTTATCAATGCGCGTATGACGAAAAGCGATTTTTTCATGACGAAAGATTGTGTTCATCCCCAGCGTGAGGGGCATGCTCTCATGGCGTGGTCTCTGCTCAAGTCGATAGGCCAAGAGAAAGTTGCCGCAACTTATTATATAGCGAATGTTCCAGAATTTGTTCGGGATTTTACGATTCCGGGCATGTGTCTGTTCGTTTCGCATGGAAACGAAGGCGAGCAAGTTACGGTGCGAGGTTTTCTTCGTGGAGCCGATGTGAAGAGTGTTTCCGTCGTTGCTCCGGAAGGATTTGTGTGTAATCGAATTACAGCCGGACCAGCCGAATCGTTTACGATATTACTCTCCGGGCATATGAAAAGCGCATGTGCCGAACTGGAGGTCAAGGCGGGAAATATGAGCCGCGTGGTTCGACTCAATGCACCGTTTTATGTTGCGTCGCCCCTTGAGGGAAACGCGATTACAAGTCCGCAAACATTCAATTGGGACGCGGAAAACACTCAACTCGATCGCGACGTCCTTGCCGGAAAAGACCCTTTGCAAACCAGAATAGACGGCAAGCCGGTTCGCTGGTTGACTTGCTATCCGACGCAAGATGTTACCGGCCGGATGAGTGCCGATTCGGTCGATTTTGCCTCGCTTTCGGACATGACCTGTTTTGATAAAGGCTATGTTGTTCGGCGGGTTTATTCGCAGAAAGCTCAACCGGCAACGCTTCGTGTTGCGCCTGACGGATTCAGCACGACCGATTATGCCCGAGTATGGCTCAATGGCAAGCAGGTATGCCAGGAAGGAGTTTCGCCTCGATTGAAAGTACATGATCTTACCGTTCAGGTGGAACTTCAGCAAGGTTGGAATACGCTGGTTGCCCGCGTCAATCATACTGAATGGCAATGGGCGATCACGCTTAACCTGGTAGGCGAAGGTCTTTCGTATTGAAACAGGAATTCAGTAACATGCAAAAGGAGAAAGCCATGGCAGACGTATTCGAAACGCTGATGGAAATGTCGCGCGGTTACGAGGTTGCTTCCGTGCTGATTGCGGCCAGTGAACTTGATCTGTTTACCGAAATACTTCGAGTGCAATACGCGACGGTGGCGAATTTATCGCTATCGTTGCGAGCAGATGAGCGCGGCTTGAGTATTTTGACTGATGCGCTTGTTTCGCTTGGTTTGCTTGAAAAAGTTGACGGTTGTTTTCAAGTACCGGAGGAGTACCGTGAGACATTGGATTCGCGGTCGTCTTCGACGCTGATACCCATGCTTCGCCATCGCGGGTCGTGTATGAAGTCTTGGTCGCAACTGGCCTGGACGGTGAAGTCGGGCAGCCCGTTTCCGTCCACGGAAAGTATTCACGGTGCTTTGGACGATTATCGCGCGTTTGTGCTTGGCATGCATTCGATAGGACTCCGCATGGCCGGGCCGCTTGTAGAGCAGATGAAGGCAAACGGCTTTCCCGGATTCAAACGCATGCTTGATTTGGGAGGAGCTTCCGGAACGTATACGGCCGCGTTTTTGAAGAGCTATGCGAATTCGGAAGCGATTATTTTCGATTTACCGGTTGCCATTGCGGAGGCGAAGTTGCGTTTCGCGACATCGGATTTGGCTCCACGGATTGCATTTGTCGCAGGCGATTTTTATCAAGATTCTTTTCCTGACGACGTCGATTTCATCTGGGTGAGCGCGATTATTCATCAGCAGTCTGTTTGTCAAACCGCGACGATGTTTGGTCAGGCGTTTGCGGCGATGAGGCGTGGAGGAATCATTGCCGTGCGGGATATTTTTGCCCAAGCGGACCGGACAGGTCCTGTTGCCGCGACCCTGTTCGGAGTCAATATGCTTTCGCGAACGGAGCAGGGCCGCGTTTATACTTTTAACGAAGTTCGGGACCTGCTCGAACGAGCGGGGTTTTGCAACGCGAAGTTTTTGACCGAGAGGTCGGATATGGGAAGTGTCATTGTCGCCGTGAAGCCGTAATCGCGGTGAAGTTGTAATCGCGGTGAAGTTGCAGTCGCGGTGAAGCCACAGTTACGGTGAAGCCACAGTCGCGGTGAAGTTGCAGTTACGACCTTGGCGACTTGATCGGATTGAAACCAGTTGCGATTCGGACGATTTTGGATCAGTACTCAATATTGCTCAAGAGTTTTTCCAACTCCGATTCGTTCAGGTCGTTTTCATCGCGAAACCGGAGGTAAACGCAGTCGAATTCGGGGTCGCCGCCGTCGACTTCCGGTTCAAAGCCCATCTCGGCAATGCGTCCGAGTGGAATCTCGTTTTTATCGACGTTTAATTGCAAGCAAACGAATTCGCAATTTTTGGTATAGACTTGCAGACAGGTTCGTCGCGATTCTTTACCCAAGGTGAAAGGGACCAGAACCTTATTGGTCCACAGCGGCTTGAGCTGGGGCCAGCGGCGGGCAATCAAGGCGAAGATTTTTTCCAGCAAACTCATGTTCCAGCGAGGTCGCGAACTGCCGCCGTAACAGTTGCCTGGGGTCAAGTGCCATTTTTGCCCGAGTGTTCGCCAGGGGGCGACATCGATTTCGGTTTGTCGCGACTTGGCGACAAGGTCGCCGAAGCGGGCAATAGCCAAATTGAGGAAGTCCTGGAATTCGGGGCGGTCAATCTCACTGTAGTTGCAGACTTTCAGTTCGATCTCTTGCCACAGACCGGTCGTTTCTACTTTTACCCGGGGCTGTGTTCCGTAAAGGGGTATGTCGTCCATTTCGTTGAGTGGACGCAAGTTGAGTTGTTCGGTCAAGAGTTCTTTTTTGAACGTATTTCGCGAGGTTCTGAATTTGAGTTTGAGAAGCCATTCTTCGCCGGTAATTGCGTGAAGGAACCAGCCGATAGATTTCTTGTCGGCACGAACTTCGACAATGGTTCGATTATTCCAATCGACTGGGGCGAAGAAATCGGACTCTTCGATGCGGTCAATCACTTCGGCGAGAATACGGCCATCCCAGCGGCACGGGATACCCGTTCGACTAATGCGATCTTGCGTGTGCCATTTGCGTCCATCGGATTCCCACGGCATTTTAGTATCTTCACTGCCCAGCGCGATTTCGGGCAAACAAGCGTCGTCTTCAGCCTGTCGCAATTCCTTGGCATAGGCAACGGCGTCGAAAAGCGGTCGCTGCGCGTACTGACCATTCTCCAAAATCGGCAAGAGTGCTTCGCCGGTATAACTTCGCGGCAGGAGTTCCCGTTTCTTTTTAGGCAATTTCATTCGCTTTCGCGAGTAGGCGGCAAGCTGTTCCGGAGTACCGGCAAAAACGACGCGGCCTCCTTCGAGCCCTGCTTCCGGTCCGATATCGATTACCCAATCGACCGACTTGATGATATCCATGTTGTGCTCAATGATAATAACCGTATTGCCCAGATCGACCAGTCGGTGCAGTACTTCCAGGAGTTTGGCCAGGTCATTGAAATGAAGTCCGGTGGTTGGTTCGTCCAGGACGTAAAGCGTTCGTCCTGTGTCGGGACGGGACAATTCGTTTGCCAACTTCACGCGTTGAGCTTCACCGCCGGAAAGCGTTGTCGCCGACTGCCCCAGAGAAATATAATCGAGCCCGACATCGCAAAGCATGCGAAGAATTCGGGCGATTTTGGGAACGTTTGCGAAGAGCTTCAAGGCGTCTTTGCATGACATTTCGAGGACATCGGCAATAGACTTGCCGCGATACTTGATTTCAAGCGTTTGCTTGTCGTATCGTCGTCCATTGCATTCGTCACAGGTAATCCAGACATCGGCCAGGAAGTGCATTTCGATATTGAGCTGTCCGGCACCCTGACATTTTTCGCAGCGTCCGCCCGGCGCATTGAAACTGAAACGTCGGGCTGTGTAGCCGCGCAAACGCGACTCCGGCAGTTCGGCAAAGAGTTGGCGAATTAAATCGAACAGACCAGTGTAGGTCGCCGGATTTGAAGTTGGTGTTTGACCGATTGGATGCTGATCGACCTGGATGATCTTGTTGATTCGGTCAATTCCGAGCACAGAATCACAAGCGCCCGGGACTTCCTGACTGCGGTTCAATCGACGGGCAAGCGTCTTGTAAAGCACATCTTCGACGAGCGAACTCTTGCCACTGCCGCTTACGCCGGTTACCGCGGTAAACGTCGAGAGCGGGAATGAAACGTCGATTGATTTAAGATTGTTCTGACGCGCACCCAGTACGGTTAGCCAGCCTGGTTCCCAGTCTGGCAACTTCGTGGCGTCGTCATTGGCCGATTGTGATTTCCGTTTGGTCATTTCGTTTTCTTTCCCGGAGCACTGATACGACGATTGGACGGAATGGGAATTGATTTGGCTCCGGACAAATACCCTCCTGTTACCGATTCGCTGTTGTCGGCAAGATCGGTGGGCGTTCCTTCGGCGACGACCAGGCCGCCTTCTTTACCGGCACCGGGTCCGAAGTCTATGACGTAATCGGCACTGGAGATCATCTCGCGATCATGTTCGACGACCAGGAGCGTATTGCCCAGAGCACGCAGTTTTTCCATGGCTCCGATCAATCGCTTATTGTCTCGCGGATGCAGACCAGTGGTTGGTTCGTCGAGGACGTAAAGCACACCGACGAGGCCACTGCCGATTTGAGCGGCCAGTCGAATACGTTGTGATTCGCCTCCGGAGAGTGAGGCGGCGGGACGAGCCAAGGTTAAATAATCGAGTCCGACATCGACGAGGAAGGCGAGTCGATTATGAACTTCGTTGATCAAATCTTCGGCGACTTTCTTTTCCATATCGTTTGGAGTCCATTCATCGAAGAAGCGGAGCAGTTCTCCCAGCGGTTTACGACAAATCTGGTCCATTGTCAGGCCGAGGAATCGAACGGCAGACACATCGTCGCGGAGCCGGCTCCCCAAACAGACGGAGCACTCGGTTTCTTCGACTTGATATTCAAGGCGTCCACGAAACGAAGGCACGAGTCGGGCGGCTTCTTCCACGGAAGGATACAATCCTTTGTACTGAAAGCGGAAGAGAAGTTTTTTGGAGCCGGCGGGCTTGAGTCCGCGAGCCTGTTCCAGGTCGGTTGAAAGAACATCGAACCAACGATCCCCCGCGCCGTGGAACAGCAAGCGGCGGAATCGGGCGTCGAGTTGCTCAAACGGGACATCGACCGGAATTTCGGTTTGTCGCGACAAGGCCAAAAGCAGAGCAAGCGACATGGGTGAGTTTTCGGGGTTCCAGAGGGAAAGAGCCCCTTGTCGCAATGTCAATTCGGGGTCCCGAAGCATATGCGTTGGACTGGTTCCGCGGGTTACTCCCAACCCTTCGCAATGGGGGCACCATCCCAAAGGGCTGTTGAATGAAAAATGATGAGGAGTGAGCGGTTCGAACCCACGTCCACAACGCGTGCAGGACAAATGCCGACTCAACAGTTCGGTTTCCCACGACGGTTCCGGTTGTGATTCGTCGGCACGAACGATTTTGAGCAGGCCCTGACTCAAACTGAGAACCGTTTCGACACTGCCGGCAATACGGGAGCGGAGAGTTCTTTTTTCTTCTTCGTTTTTCAAATGAAGGCGGTCGACCACGACTTCGATATCATGGCGTCGTTTGCGATCGATTTCGGGAACGTCGCCCAGGCGGCATGTTGTACCGTCGATTCGTACCCGAAGAAAGCCTTGCGACTGGAGTTTTTTCCAAAGCTTTGCGTAGTCTGTATTGGAATCAGTCTCAAGTGGAGCGACCAGCATGATTCGCAAGTTGTCCGGATAGAGTAAAACGCGGGCAACGATTTCGTCGGTCGATTGCGTTCCAATGGGAATATTGCAATCAGGGCAATACTGAACTCCGAGTCGGGCAAAGAGTACGCGCAAGTAATCGTAAATTTCGGTTACAGTTCCGACGGTCGAGCGCGGAGAATGTCCTGAAGTTTTTTGTTCAATCGCGATCGCGGGGGAAATGCCGGAAATCTGATCAACTTTGGGTTTTTGCATTTGTCCGAGAAATTGCCGGGCATAACTTGACAGACTTTCGACGTATCGCCGTTGTCCTTCGGCGTAAATGGTATCCATTGCCAACGAAGTTTTCCCGCTTCCGCTTGGTCCGCAGCAGACCGTAACGGCGTCACGCGGAATGGAAACCGTTACGCCGCGAAGATTATGCTCTTGAACGTTCCGGGCGACAATGGCGCCATCGACGCGAAAGACATCGTCGGTTGCGGCCGATTTTGACTTGCGTTTTGTTTTGGACTTCGTTTTAGCGACCTTGGCGAGGAGTTCTTTTTTTGTCAATTTTTGTCGGTCGAGGAACTGTTTGAGTGCGGCACCGGTATGCGAGGCCGGATTTTCCATGATCTGTTCCGGGGTCCCTTGCGCGATAACGTATCCGCCCGCGGCTCCCCCTTCCGGTCCCATATCGATAATCCAGTCGGCGACTTTGACCACATCCAAATTGTGTTCGACGACAAGAACGGTATTGCCGGCATCGGCGAAGTTTTCCAAAATGTCGATCAGCATGCGAATATCGGCGAAATGCAAACCGGTCGTTGGTTCATCAAGAAGATAAAGCGTTTTGCCTGTGCTCTTTTTGACAAGTTCTCTGGCAAGTTTAATTCGCTGTGCCTCACCGCCGGAAAGCGATGGCGAGGGCTGACCAAGTTTCATGTACCGCAAACCGACGTCGTAAAGCGTTTGAAGCTTGTGCTTGATTCGCGGAATATTCGCGAAATGTTTCAGAGCCGTTTCAACGTCCATATCAAGAACTTGATCAATGGACATTCCCTTGTAGCGAACCGAAAGTGTGTCCTGATTAAATCGGTGTCCGCCGCACGCAGGGCATGTTACCCAAACATCGGCGAGGAAGTCCATTTCAAGTTTTTTGGCTCCATTGCCTTCGCAGGCTTCGCAGCGTCCGCCGCTCACATTGAAACTGAATCGGCCGGGCTGGAAACCTTTTTGGCGAGACTCCGGAAGTTCGGAAAACAATTTGCGAATTTCGTCAAATAATTTGATGTAAGTCGCCGGGTTCGATCGCGGAGTTCGGCCAATGGGCGACTGATCAATCGCAATGAGCTTGTCGAGATATTTCAGGCCGGTAATCGACTCATATTTACCGGGGTTCCCGTTGCCATGATTGAGGTCGCGCATGAGCGTTTCGAGGAGGATGTCGTCGACGAGGGAACTTTTACCACTGCCGCTTACGCCCGTGACGCAAACGATGCCGCCGAGCGGAATTTCCACGTCGATATTTTTGAGGTTGTTGTGCGTTGCTCCGCGAATGACCAGTTTTTTGTCGCCAAGCTTACGACGTTTGGCAGGGAGCGGAATGCGTTCCTCTCCGAGTAAATACTTCGTCGTAAGACTTTCGGTATGCTTTTGCTTGAGTACATCAGCAACAGTACCGTTAGCGACGATGCGACCGCCGTGCTGTCCTGGTCCCGGTCCGAAATCGACCAAATAATCCGCGGCAAGCATGGTATCTTCGTCGTGCTCGACGACGACCACGGTATTACCCAAATCGCGCAGGCTGGCAAGCGTATCGATCAAGCGTTGATTGTCGCGCGGATGAAGACCAATGGACGGTTCGTCCAGTACATACAGAACGCCGACCAATCCACTGCCGATCTGACCCGCCAGCCGAATGCGTTGCAGCTCGCCGCCGGAAAGCGTCGGTGCCGTGCGGCCCAAAGAAAGATAATCCAGTCCCAC
>JAQVID010000517.1 GCA_028695865.1 Thermoguttaceae bacterium
CCGCAACCAGAAGGAGTAACAAGATGAAAGTTGAAATGTGGAAACTCAAGCGAATCAAGCCCTACGATCGTAATCCGCGGCACAATGATGAAGCGGTGGACGCGGTTGCCCTGTCGATACAGGAGTTTGGCTTTCGTCAGCCGATTGTCGTCGACGCAAGCGGTGTCATTGTGGTAGGTCATACCCGATGGAAAGCGGCGAAGAAACTAAAACTGGACGTTGTGCCCGTAACTGTCATGACTGACGTATCGGAAGCGAAGATTAAGGCGTATCGCCTTGCGGACAACAAAGTTCACGAGGCCTCCGAATGGAATTTTGAGCTTTTGGGGGAAGAGCTGGACGCCTTGCGAAATGATCTTGATTTCTCGCTTGACATGTCCCTCTTTGGTTTTGAAGCCCAAACGGAGGAATCACAAGAAGACGAACCGACCACGGAAAAAGAAATCATGATACCGGAGCTCTTTCAGGTCGTCATTGAGTGTAATAACGAAGAGGATCAGCGACAGTGTTATGAAGAATTGACCGCGGCAGGCCGTGCTTGTCGATGTGTCAATCTGTAGCCCGCCCGTTTATACTTGTACAAGAACACACAAAGACAAGGAGTTCACATGAGCGAAAAGATTTGTATTGAAGTGACGACGCCCATCTTCGAATCATTTCGAACGGCGCAAATAGGCGGTATGTTTGATATGCCGATAGCGAACAAAGCAACAACTGTTTTCCAGGTGGAGCCGCCTCCCCTGGAAGAGCCGTGGCGAATCGGTTTGATTGTCGGCCCGTCCGGGAGCGGAAAGAGCACACTGGCCGCACATCTTTTTCCCGACGATTTATACCGGGGATTTCCTTGGGCTGACGACAAAGCGGTTTTGGACAATTTCGACGAGCGACCCACGAAAGACATTGTAGAAACGCTTACCATGGTCGGATTCAGTTCGCCCCCGGGCTGGATTAAGCCGTATCATGTTTTGAGTAACGGCGAGAAATTCCGCTGCGATTTGGCAAAGGCTTTGCTTGATTCACCGGGCGAGACAATCGTCTTCGACGAGTTTACCAGTGTCGTTGACCGCAATGTAGCCCGGGTAGCGTCCGCGGCACTGGCCCGCTCGATTGAGTTGAATCGGATTACAAAGCGGTTTGTTGCCGTCAGTTGTCATTATGACATTATGGAATGGCTGACACCCGACTGGGCGTTGGACATGGCGACGGGCCGGGTCGCAAGGAGGAAGCTTCGGCGACCGGCAATCAAACTTGCGGTCGTTCGCACCGATCGGGCATTATGGCCGCTCTTTGCGCGACATCACTATTTAAGCGGCAGTCTTGGTCCTGCGGCACAATGTTTTTGCGCTCTTTGGGAAAATCGGCCTGTGGCGTTTTGCGCTCTGCTGCCTCTCATGGGACACAAGGGGCGTAAGCGGGTAAGCCGTCTGGTAACCTTGCCGGATTATCAGGGCATTGGCATCGGAGGAGCGCTACTCAACGCAATGGGTCAACTGTGCAAAAACAACGGTATTCGCCTGAATATCACGACGAGTCATCCGGCGATGGTCACCGCGTGCCGGCACTCACCGCTGTGGAAAACAGTTGGAGTATCGAAAACGCAATCGGCCATGATTCAGTTCAAAAAGAAATATCGGGGCAGTGCCGGTCGCGCCGTCGTCTCTTTTGAATACTGCGGCCCGTGAACAAAGCAGCAGGAACGCGGCGGCGATACGAGACTGAACCTGCGCGGGGCCTGAAGAGTTGACAAACTCTGTTCGGTTCGATGAGAAGCCGTCCAGCCCCAAAAGGAACAAAACGGCAAGAGTGTTATGAGGGCTGTTTTGTAGTAGGCCCCTTGGATCCGGAGGAAGAGCGGCTAGCGTCTCTAAGCCGAATTGCCGATTATCGATGAATCAAAACGATTCGAAAGCCAATGTGATCGTGTCCGCATTCCGGAGCGCAAAAGAGTCGGCTTGCGGCACGACATTGCCCGGCAGGAGCGTTCCACGACCCGCCGCGAAGTGCGCGGAACGTTCGAATACTTGACTGTACCGGATCGGTCGTTGCTTCGGGCGGATAATCATCGTCATACCAATCCTGACACCATTCCCAGACGTTTCCGTGCATGTCGTACAATCCCCAGGCATTCGGTTTTTTCTCCGCTACGGCATGCGTTTGGCTTTCGCTATTCTCGTAGGACCAACCAACATTGCACATCTGCTCGTTTTCATCACCGAATCGCGCACTCGTTCCAGCGCGACAAGCATATTCCCATTGCGCTTCGGTAGGCAAGGTAACAAAGCAGTCCGGATTGTTCAACGCACTGTTGAGCTGAGCACAAAACTCTTCGGCCGCTTCCATACTGACAGCATTGACCGGAAGTTTTTCTCCTCGAAACGTTGAGGGATTACAGGCCATGATCGATTGGAACATGGCTTGCGTAACTTCCGTTTCGAGCATCCAGAAACCACGGGTCAACTCAACGAGGTGCGCCGTTTCGTCGTCGTCGCGATGTTCTTCTTTTTCGGGACTTCCCATAAGGAACGACCCGGGCGGGCACCAACGAAACGCGTACTCAACACCACTTACGGCCACGGTTTTACGCTCTCCGGCCATATTGCGGAATATTTCCATCCTGAAACTCCTAAATAATATTATAATGATTTTACTGCCGACAGTTTCCGACCGCTTGCCGACCATTTGCCAACAGCTTGCCAACAGCTTGTTTTCCCGCCGCGTTTACCCTCCGTTTTCTGAAAACGAGTGGTTAGTCCGCAACTCCGCAACCGTCAAGGCCCGCCACACGCCGCGATAACACCAATTCAACGAAAAAAGATTCTTCGGGCGCGAAAAGATTATTATAAACCACGCCAATTTCATTTTCAAGAGAGATTTTGACCGTCGTGAAAAAGAAAAACGCAAAAAAAACGATCATCGACTGGAAGGAACCCGACAAAGCCAAACAGGTGCTCTGATACAGGCACACCCTTCGGCGGGCAAGTATCCTTTGAATTTTCGCAATTCGGCTGAACTCAATTGTTTTATGCTCAAAAGCAGGTGCTTGGCAACAATACTTGCACGCTTAACTATATGTGCTTGTGTATTCTAAGCGGATTGTGTCCTCGATAAGTCTCTGTTGTTACTCAAACACTCCTTGAATCACGAAGAAATCGCTTTCTTCCGGCTCCGCGAGCAAATGCTTTTATAGAAATCAGCTTTTTTACGTATACAGGTCTTGACTTGCGACCTTTTTTTGATATGACTAAAGGAAATGTTTTTCGGAGCAATTTCAAGCCTGCGGTTTCCGGCTAAGATGTTGTCTCGCGGGTGACTTTATACTGCGGGAGAGATTGCAAAAATTGAATGTTGGTAATCATCGCGAATTACCTGCTAAACACTATGATTAAGGAGTATTTTATATGTATTACATTCGAGTGGCGGGAAAAGTATATGGGCCGTATCCGCTCCAGCAGCTTCAGGATTTTGTAAGCCAAGGGCGAATTACCCCACAGAGTGAAGTATCGAATGACGGCCCAACCTGGTTTTCCGGCAATGCCATTCCCGGCTTGTTCCAAGCCCAGCCCGGAGGGCCGATTTCTCC
>JAQVID010000518.1 GCA_028695865.1 Thermoguttaceae bacterium
CGCTCGTATAACACCAGAACTCGTCGTTATCCGATTCCAAATGAATATAACCGCCGCCGTCGGCCGCGCCGGATTGCTCGTATTTGAGCGAGTGCAAGTTCTTTTTGGCAAGATTGAATTGCCATTTGCTCCAACCGGCCATGGGACCTGCTTCATTGGGCTTTGGCCATACTCCATGTTCGGTCATGCGTCCGTCCAACTCCCCTGCCTGAGCTTGTATGGTACCTGACAGCAGGAGTACAATCGAAAACAATGCAAGTCCGTAAACGATACGGACTTGCTTCGGAAACGTTCTTTTGTACATTTTCTGTGATCCTTGTTGGTTGTTGTGAAAAACGAACTGGGGGAAAAACATTCCCGCTGTTCTTACTGACTGGTTTTAATTGTGCTTTTGTCTAAAGAATAAAAGTCCCCGGAAAATTCCCTCTTGGGGCAGGAATGGATACGGGGAGTGAATTCGGAAAAACGCGTTGGCGGAAAAAACGACTTAACCGCAATACACGGGGTTTACTTTTTCGCCAAAATAATCGCAATGAAGTTCAAATACTTGCCGCCACCGGAGTGCATTGCTTTGCGGTCATTGATTGCGTATTCATTGTCACAGGCAAGCCAATCGGCCCACACTTCGTCGTTGCTTGCCATTTGACTCACACTTATTACTTCGGCACTGCTGTGACGCACCATGGTCGACCACCAGGCGACATCGTGCATATAGGCCAGTTGCTCCGGGGTCCACGAAAGAAGAAGTTCTGCCGGTAGTTGGTCATGACAATCTTTTTTCATGCCCGGTATGGCAATGTAAATCAATCCGCCCGACTTGACGAACGGAAGCAGGCTCTTGTCCAAATATTCCGGATCGCGTCCGAAATAATTATAAGAGTCGATACTGACCACCGCGTCAAAAAAATCCCGATCGAAAGGCGGGATCGCCGCGTCCATCTTGACGGGAACGATTTGCTCCGGCGATAATCCCTGTTCGTCAAAAAAGCGTCGATTCTCTTCCGGATCGCTCCACAGGTCGGCGGCGAAAACCCGAAAACCGTATTCTTTCGCCAAAAAAACAGAGGTCAAGCCTTGGCCGCTCCCCAGGTCCATGACGGTTGCGCCTTGGGGAATACGGTGATTCCGAAGCAATTCCTCGCCCAGTTTGACCGGATTAGGACCCATGATTTTTTGACGCAATTCCGGGGTCGCGTATTTTTTACTCAACGGATATTCCATTGTACTTTTTCTTTCCTGGTTGGACAAATCTGCTTGATACAGATTGTGAAGTTGCGAAATCACTTTACTCCGGCCGTCTTGCCGTGCTTCTCCAAATAGTACAGCAAATGCGGCAAATGTCGCTGGTACTGCGAGAAGGTCTTCCCGGCCCCGGTTCCACCTCCAACCGGTTTCACAATATAAGGTCCCGCCGTGCGATCAAGAAATTCGATGTATCGCGGGTTGCCGGATACTTCCGTCGCGTAAGCAATACCTTCGGAAACGATGATCGAGTAACCGCCCGAATTGGCGTATTTGGGACAGCCTGTCTTGTAACGGAATCCGCTCTTGGACTCATTCCACGAATAATCCAAAAGCCAATCGGCACACCGGACAATCGTTTCCTTAACCTTCGGATCGTTCGTCGTTTCGTAATATCGGGCCAATGCGTGAAGCAAAACGCCCACCGCAAAGGCTTTGCCCCCACGATGTTCTTTCTTGTCCGGACAATCGCATTCGGATTGATCCTGACGCAAGTCGAAGCAGCCGGTAACCGGATTTTGCGTTGCGACGATCACTTCGTAATAAATTTTCGCCGCGTTCAGGTAAAACGGATTGTTCGTGAAATTATAAGAATAAACCGCGTTGGACAAAGCCCAGCCGGCAGCCCGTTCAATACTGATCCGGTAAGCGGGAGTGTACCAGGTCGCCTGATTCCAGCAGGCAATTTGCGCGACCTCAAGAATACGTTTCTCGCCGGTCAGACAGCCCATGAAATAGTTGCCCGGATGGAATGCGTGACCACCACTGCCGTCTTGCCCCCCCCTCAAATTCGCGATGAAATGTTGCAGACCGGCGATTCGCGGATCGCCTTCTTCAATGAAGCCGCCGACATGACCCGTACTGTGGGCATACACCAGCTCTCGGGCATGCTCTTGCCAATGGTAAGCGCAGAAGTCAACGGTTGTATAATGCTTGGCCATTTCAAGGCCGCGTTTGACATAAGCGGTATTACCAGACCGCGCAAACTGTTCGGCCATGAGATAACTCAGGTCGTATTCGTTATTCCCCCAGTTCCAGGAACGTTCGCCAAACCAGTCGCCGAAGTTCATCCAGCCGTATTCTCCCCGTTTTTGACGACCTTTTTCGAGATTGGCAAACGAGTCTTCGTAAGCCTTTTCGTAAGTATCGAATTTACCGGCCCGTTTCGGATTGATATTGCCGAACGCTTTGCTTTCACAATAATAATCACAAGGAGCAACGGCAAAAAGCGGGTGCTCCAGCCAAGCGTCGAGTTTCTTGCCCTCCTGAACAAGTTTCTTATCTGTGACGAGCCAAACCTCCGAGCAAATTTCCAGCCCTCGTTTGAACATGTAATTTCCGTCTTTATACCAGTAGAAATGCTCAAAAAGTTCCGTCGGTGTATCCCAACCCTTGGGCGGATAATCCGTTGTCGGAAGCGCTGGGAGGATGTCGAACCGGAACTGACCTTTTCGGAAAGCAAAGCCTTTCGGCCAAGTCTGCCAGAAGTCGCAGGCCTTGATCGCGGTATCGCCGCAAACAAAGAAACCGTCGAGCTGTTCGCGAGTGCTCGTCTTGCCGTCGATCGTTACGGAAGCATGCTTTTCCAAATCCTGAACAACGGAAAGCGCTTTTTGGGCTCTCGTTCCATCGGCCAACGTCGGCTTGTCGAAGGATTGTTTCGAGGTCAGCGACCAGTCGGCGCGATGTACCAGCGTTGTAACTTCATCGACCTTGTTATTGCCAATGGTCCAGCGAACACGAACAAAACCGGAATCGTATGCCGTGACATGACATCGCCAACGGAACAGCGGCGTCTTGTCCGTTTTCAGATAATCCCCTTCGGCTTTTACGGAAACGCGAACCGGTCCGCCCGTTTCGACTTGCGGATCGCTCATTTGACTTTGTAATGTTACGCCGTCTGCCAAAACAATGGTCGAAACACTCTGTTTCAAAATCTCGTTTGCCCGGGATTCAAGTTTGGCTCTTGCCCCCTTATCGGCTTCCTTTTTCGAAAGTTTACCGGTCACGAGAAAGTAAACCGCTTTTTGATCGCCTGGTTGGGTATTGGCGGCAAAATCGCATGTGAGCCATTTGATACTGCCGTCGTGCCACCGTGAGGTTACATCGAATTGCGCCGGGATAACCTTACCCTGCGCGTCGGTCATTTGAACATCGTCAACCGAAGCCAATTTGCCTTGAGCAAACGGAACACCTGAAGTCACAGGCCAATTCGTTCGGGCAGCGTCGGTCGGTTCTGAAACCGTGAGCCGAATCTTTTGACCCACTGTCGCCGGGGGTGTCGGTACTTCTCCAGCCGTGAACTGACACGAAATGGAGAACGCGTCTTTTCTG
>JAQVID010000519.1:0-2688 GCA_028695865.1 Thermoguttaceae bacterium
CGTGCGGGCGGCAAGCGCGGCCGGAGCCCCCTGTTTTGTAGTGCGAGCGGAACATAATCGACATTTGAGTTTTCCGGGAGCGACGAAGATCATTGATTCGCTTGAGGATTCTCAACTGCTTGATTTATTGCGATTTCCCTTTCATCGGAATGTGTGATATTATGTCAGACAAGGTTATTCATTTTCGTTGTTCCTACTGTACTTCACGATTGCAAGCACCCATCGCGAAAATTGGCCAAAAGATGCGATGTCCGGCATGTTATCATGAATTGGTTGTGCCCGAGAAGAGTTCCGCTCCGATTACCGATGTCGATCCCTCCAAATTGTATGGAGTCGATATCGTACCGACAGATGTCCGCAGCACCCCTGAGAGATTCCAGTATTACAGTTTTCAGTGTCCTGTTTGCCGTTCTTCTTTAGCGCTAAAAAAGGACGATATCGGCAAAGATTACGAATGTCCTGAATGCGGTACGGTGACGTTTGTTCCCGAATCCGTTGAGCAACACCAACAGAAATCACCCTTTTCGGAAAAACATGAAAAGCTTCCTCCGAGCGAAGATTTATATGGAATCGATATTTCCGGAATCAAAGGAGATTTTCTCGACGGCAAAGGCAAAAAGATTGATCCGCGTGGAATTGATGAACGCCCCACCGGTCCGAAAGCTGATGAGTTCAGTGTCTATTGCCCTTTGTGCGAAACGCTTCAATATGTTACCCGGGACAAAATCGGAACACGAGTCAAATGCCCCGAATGCGAACGGGACTTTATGGTCTACGCCCCGGCCGACACGGAGAAAAAGGCGACGTCCGCGGATGTATCTTCTTTCGAAGGGGATGATGTTTATGGTGTTGTCCAGGACGGCGGTCAAAAGACTTCTGCCGAATCTTCCCCGGCGAAACAAGATACTGCGCACAAGCAAACGCCCCAAGCGGACAAATCTCACCATTTGGAAAAAGGGGCTCATCTCGTACCTGTTGTATGCAAGTTGTGTGGTACGCGAATGTATGTTCCATTCTCCATGATAGGCCAAATGAAAAAGTGTCCTGACTGCTATACTGAGACGCTGGTACAAGCACCGGTCGAACCCCCGGAAAACACGGAGTCGATTCAGCCGTCAGTTTCCGAGTATGATGTTTAGGGAGTGGAAGAAGCGCAAACACCGGAGGTTTACAAGCATGAACCGTTTGCCGAACGAAAAAAAACCACACTGCCACTGGCGAATCAAACAGCCGCAACGGGAGCCGATTATCCTGAAAGACCGGTAACAACAGGCTTCGTATCCTCTGGAAAGAAGCCTTCGGGAACGCGTCCTCGTTCGGCGACTCCCCTTCCCTGCTCGAATACAGAAGCAGCGGATTCTGGTCCACGGCGTCCGGACAAAACCAAATTGTCTGATGTACCTGTGCCAGGAGTGCAAGAAGTTGCCGTTCCCCAAGTTACACATCCGTCCCAAGTGAAGCCGAAAGCAAAAAAGAAAAAAGCGAAAAAGAACAAGCCTGTTGAGGTACTCGACGGAGGCGTTACGGCCAAGCGTGTGGGAGACAATGTCATTCTTGTTGCGCCGCGGCCTCCGCGTCCGGCCATGTGGACGAGCCTGTTTCGCCCGCTTTTCAGCATAGATGTATGCACGCGTACCATTCTTGCCGGCTGTGTGTGCGTGATTTTTTTGTCTATGCTTGGATACCTTTTTCTCCCGCTCATTCATACGAAACAAAACGCGGTTGATACCAATGGGGTCTACTCGATTCTGTTGGTACCTTTGGCAGCGTGCGCTGTTGCGACTTTTGTTGTTTGGGCGCGTCTTTTCGCCGTCATGTTCATGTCGCTTTTTATGTCCTCGTCGACCTCGGCCTCACCGATACAGGAATGGAATGAGGACGATTTTTTTGGCGGTGTCATTCAAGCCGGGCTCTTGCTGTTAGACGCGGTACTTGCCGTGATTCCAGGTATTTTGTTGTTGACATTTCTTAAGACAGTACCTCAGATGATATTGGTCATTCCAACGATACTGCTGTTTTTAATACTCTTTCCTTTTGCGTTTTTGTCGTCGCTGCAAAGTGGGGGGATACCATTCACCGGCGCTGTTTTTTTGAGCCTGTTCCGATGTTGCGTTTCCTGGTTTTTCTTTTATCTGTGGAGCATTCTTTTTATCGGACTTCCCGTTTTTTTATGGTATTTATGCCCACTCGGAACGCCGTTTGTCGTTGCCGGGTTAGTCATACTGTCGATCATTAACGTTGTCTACCCCGTTTTGATTGGTCGGCTTGGCTGGGTTATTGTCGACGATATAAAGTATTCCGATGAGGAAGAAGAAGGGTGATCGAAAGGCCGTCGCCATACAGCGGACTTCATTTGTTCTGATTCTTTTCCTGTTGACCTGCCGGAACGGAAGATTTTGCGTTTCGCGGCAGGACACGTCAAGCCGGGTCCCGATAAACCGCCGGAAGTCTGGTCGGAAGTCTTGTCGGAAGTCTGGTCGAAAGACTGGTCGAAAGACTGGTCGGAAGTCTGGTCGGAAGTCGGCTGTTCGATGAATTATTTTGCAATCGTTTCGGCAAGCTCTTTCAAGAACGCATCGAGCATTTGCCTGTTATGAGTTGAAAAGATTGTGATTCGAAGAGCTCCCTGGGAACCAAGATTCTTTTGACGCGGCATGTACGAAATCAGAATTTGTCGGCGACTCAATA
>JAQVID010000519.1:2698-3576 GCA_028695865.1 Thermoguttaceae bacterium
GAATCGGAATGACGGGGATCGGACTGGCGGTAATCATAAAGCCAAGTTGCTTGAGCCCGCGTTTGAAATACCGGGTATTGCGAATGAGCTTTTTCCGAATCGAGGAATCAGTAAAGGACAATTCGAGACTCTTGGCAGTCGCGGCAGCCAACGGACTGGGGGGCACACCAACGCCAGTACCAGTCGCAAGCTCGGTCAAACGTTCGACGAAAAGATTACTTCCAGGCAACATCCCGCCGAAACCGCCAATAGCTTTGGAAAGAGAGGTCATCCAATAGACTCGAACGGGCAGGGCAGGGGAGTTGCCTTGGCGAGCGCCGGGCGAAAACCGGGCAGGCCGGGACAAGGTCGGAAAGGCTTCATCGAGAAAAACATCCGGCGTAAATTCCAGGTCAGGTGAAAAAGCATTCTCCTGAAACAGGTCGTTCCGGGTTTGATTGATTTTTGTCATGTCGAACTTAAAGTGTTCCAGGGTACCCAGTCCGCAACGACCGAGCACACCAAAACCATGCGAATCCTCGACCAGCATGGAAGAGTCATCGTACCGGGACAATACTTTCGAATATTTATCGAGTGGCGCGATTGTTCCCAGCGAGGGAAAAACCCCTTCGGTAATGAGTAAAGGACGGTCTCCGGGCTCCAGTTTTTCCTGAAGTAATTGTGAAAGCTGTTTGGTGTCCTGATGACGAAACAGATGAACAGGACAGCGGTTTTGCAGTAACTTTTCTATTGTTCGAAAGATAAAAGGATTGCACGCTTCATCAATGAAAATCTGCTCGAAAGTCTGGTTGAGCGATTCCAGCAGTACCTCGAAAAGTTTTTCCTCGCTGGAACAATAGAACGCGTTTTGCGCATTAAACATTCTGGCGGCCAACTTT
>JAQVID010000520.1 GCA_028695865.1 Thermoguttaceae bacterium
AGTGCCAATGATTGCACGTTGCGATAACGACCGCGTCAACGTTTTTGTCGTCGAACAGAGCACGCATATCGGCATAAACGCTCGCGTCCGGATACAACTTTTTCTGCTTGGCCAAACGGGTGGAATCCGGGTCGCACAACGCCGCGACTTTCGCACCGGGAATACCGGCAACAAAGCTTGCCAAATAAGAACCGCGTCCCCCCATACCGACAAAGCCCAAGCGGACACCGTCCCGGGCCGCCCCTGAAAGAATTGCCGGAGTAGCAAGCCCGGCAGTGACAAGAGCGGAAGTCGTCAGGAACGAACGTCTGTTTAATTTAATCATTTTTGTATTCCTTGTTTCGTACTGTTGACATTTCATTTTTTCTGTGCTTGCCGTTTACTTTGAGAAAAGGGGCAGACACACGGCCCGTCCCGGGCAAACTCAAGTACAACCGGTCCCGTTCAATTTAATTTGTTTTTCTTGTTTTGTTTGCCTTGTTTGTTTTGTTTGGATAAGCATGTGAATCGAAGATTTTCGACCATGCGAAAACTTATTCCCTTTTAATCTTACCGTGTTCATTGGGGAAATGCAACAGAGTAAATGTATAAAAACCTATAAAATATTAAATTGAACACCGTCAATCAGTGCCGATCATTTCGCTCCTGAACAAACAGTCTGGAGAATAAATCAACGCGTTATTGTTTGTCTGTCGGTCTGGCTTGAAGATTCCTGTCGTATCATGACCCCATTTGTCTTATACGATGAACATAAATACGATGAACATAAAGAATAAACCAAGGTCACCACCTGTTATTTCGTCGGGGAAAAGGTATAATACGCATGACGGGTTCCAGGTGGAACGCAATAATGATCGTTGGCCGGAAAAACGGATGGTATAATCGCATGGCTCTGAACGAAGACAAAACCGGGTGTATTGTGAAATTTCCTGAAAATGATAAAGAAATCGATCTTCGCGATCCTTTCATTGCAGGGGTCCTGGCATGGTTTGTTCCCGGCTTGGGACATCTTTATCAAAAACGCTACGCAAAAGCGTTTCTGTTTTTTATTTGTATCATGTCCACTCTTTTGGTCGGTATTTGGATGGGAAGTTATTGGCAAAAGCCTGTGGTACCCGATATTCCGAACGGACTTCCCAAACAAGAATTGCAATTGGGTCGCAATATTTATTTCTCGTGGCGCCCCGGTGATAAACGACTTTTCTTTCTGCCGCAAGCGCTTGTTGGATCGGTCGCAACCGTTGCCCTGATTCAGGCCAAATACGTCGGGGGGGGAAATGATCCGTTTTTTTATAGTATTTTTGCCCCGCCCCGTTTGGGGGATGATCAGAAATATGAACAACCGACACTCAACTCCATTATCGAAAACCTCCATTCGTGGTTCGATATTGGCGTCCTTTTTACCGTCGTCGCCGGTCTGATGAATGCCTTGGCGATTTTCGATGCGGTTGGCGGACCTGTCTGGATGCCTCCCGAAAAAGAGAAAAACGACGATAACAACGATAATAAGGGCGAAACGTCGCCGCAAACTGAAAGCAATTCTTGATTTCCGTCTGTTTGAGACGGTGCCTCTGACTCAGGTACAGACTCGGACTAGCACTGCGCGGACTCTGCCTTTGTACGATTGACAACACATATTACAACGTGATTTACGCAATTTGCGACTTCTGAACGCATGGTTTATCGATCCTCGTGAAAAAACGGGAAAAGTAATGCCCGTCCTTCTGCCGATAACATAATTATATAGGGTGTTCCAGCGGGGAACTCATTTGGTTATAATGAAACAAAAATAAATTTGTGATAGCAGGCGATGATTATGGAGGCAGACGAGAAATATAAGCGGCGACCTTTTATGATGATTCCGGTTGCCGAGGCATACTTTCCCGCTTCGTCAATTGAGCAAGCCCGGGCAGCGATGTTTCGTTGTCTCAATCGAGGCGAAGGAATCGCGGTCGTTTTCGGCGGAACCGGATTGGGCAAGACGCTTCTTTTGCGTGTTTTGGCTGAAGATTTTCAAAGAAATGATCTTGTGATTTTGGCTCATTCCTGTCCCCGATCGGTCAAAGCTTTTTATCAGCAGCTTCTTCTTGGCTTTCATCAAACCTGGTGTGGCTGTGACGAAAACGAGTGCCGCCTTTTCACCATCGATTTTCTTCAGAAAAATACAGATCAAAAAGTTGTGCTGTTGATTGACGAGGCCCAGCGGTTGACATTGCCGGTTATGGAAGAATTGCGAGTACTGCTCGACCTGTGCAATAACGATCAAGTTCGTTTTTGCACTGCCATGGCGGGAACATCGCGACTTGAGGAACATTTGACATCGCCGCGGCTTGTTGCGTTAAGTCAGCGCATTGTCTGCCGCGCCTGGCTTGATCCTTTTACCGGGCCTGAAACCGCTCAATACATCGACTGCGCGTTGAGTCAAGCCGGAATGCCCCTTCAGAATGTCCAATTCGAAAACGAGGCCAAACGATTGATTCACCGTCTTTCTGAAGGGGTGCCGCGGGTTGTTAATCAACTTTGTGATGCCTTGGTCTATTCGCTTTTCAGCGACAAACAGACAAAAACTTATCAGGCCGGCGAGGGTGGAACGGTCGGGCAGAACGACTATTTTACCGTTTGCGAAAAAGATGTTGCCCAAGCTTGGGGAACCTTGCAACAGGTTTCGCCGGATTCGATTGCGCTTTCAGGCCATTCGGGTTCTAAGCCTGTCGCAAACACAAGTATACCGCAAGTCGATTCATCCGAAGCGGTGGTCGAATTCGGTTCCCTCAGCGATGAAGACGACGAACCTGCGGAATCCTGTAAGCAGATTCAAAGCGGCGAAAAAAGCGATTGGTCAGGCAGTATATCACTGAACAGTACATCGCCGGACAGCACATCACCGGGCAGCACACCGGATGAAATATATGAAAGCGTCGAGGAAACGAACTCTTCCGTCAACAGGGTAAATCCGGGTAAAAATGAAATGAATGACCGGTCCGAACAGAAAAACTCTCAGGCAGACGATCCTTGCGACCAAGAAACTGTCGAGCCGCAGTCCGATACGGATCTTACTTACGACCGCATGATTCGCGAGAGGCTTTTGGGCGATACAAGTGAATCGTTGCCCGAGCGAAACGATTCAGAAGACGAGCGAAATGTTTCAGAATCAACGCAAAAACAATTTTTACAACCTGCCGACGAGGATTTTTCGGAATCAGCTTTGACGGATACCCCGGATCATGAGGATTTGTTCGATCACTGCGACGAGACTTTTGAAGTTCAGCTTAATGGTTCGCAAACAGAATATCGTTGCGACAGCAGTCACACGCAAGAAGACGAAAATCTTTTGGCCGCCGCTGATGAATATCTTGATGAACTCCTTTCGCTTGAAGGGGAAGTTGGGCTGGAAGCCGAAGTGGTGCGACAAATCCGGGATATTCATCAGCACCTGCGTCGTACACGTCAGACCAGCGGTGAATTGAGTGATCGGGAAAGAAATTCGTTGACAAAACTTGATTATTCGGTTGGTAAATCGGAAGATCAAAACGAGCACCGGGGGCGTTTGGCCAAAAACAGT
>JAQVID010000521.1 GCA_028695865.1 Thermoguttaceae bacterium
GGGTCGTCATAATGGAACGCTTCATTTGTCCAAAAACCAACGAACTTAAACGGCGAATCGGCGAAACGTTTGCGTACTTCTTTGCGCTGGTCGGCGTTCAGCTCAGGCTCGACCAGATGCTTGTGCTCAACGCGAAGTTCAACACCGGGCAGGCCAGCTTTTTCACAGTTGGCAATAAGTGTGGGGACGTCGTCGTCTTTTCCCCAGAGGTAAGTACAAAGACCGAACTTGATCCGCTTGTCCCCTGTAGTCGCAAGGGCAAAACTCGTGTTTTCAGCCAGGCAGGCCGGAAGAAGAAGCGTCGAACCGAGTAAGGCGGTATTTTTCAGAAACTGACGGCGATTGGAATTCTTGATCATTGGTATTCCTCATTATATATATTGGGTTTGCACAAAGGACTGTAACTGCATACATTAACAGTATATACCAGCGTCAAAGCGATTGCAAGAGGGTGGAGCGGGCTGTTTGTTTGATGTGATTACAAAAACCATATAGTATATATGACTCACTTATCAGATTACTCGCCAAAGGGTTGACTTTTTCGCTATTTCCGGTATACTCAACCCTTGAGGGAAGATCATAAAAGGAACTTCATGCGTGCTTGCGGAATCTGAAGCTCAATTCCGGTTCGGTGAGCGGTACATTAACGCCGTGTTTTTATCGTGCGTTTATTGGCTTTTGCCTTACGATATTTTACTTGATTTTTGATCCGTCTTGGGGTACGATTTTGCGTGCCCTGCCTGGGAGTAGATCGACGATGAGACAATTTTACGAAACAATGTTTGTGCTCTTTGGACTTCTGTGTTTGATGATCGGTTGTGACAAGCCGGCCAATGTGAAGACTGATTCCGGAAAATATGTATTGTATGACTATGACGTTCAGGATTTGTCGAAATTCAAAGTTCGCGAACCGGCGCAGAAAGTTGATCCGAATCAGAAGAAGCTTGCGGAAGTTTACGACGCTCGTCACGGCGGTCAGCGTGCCGTCGCCGCTCCGGTCAGGAGTAATGTTCCTGCTGTTGCGGGCTTGTCGCGACCGGAAGATGTTCAAGCGGCCAAAAAACGCATTGCTGAACTTGGCGGAAAACTTGGCTTTGGTCCGAATCGTGTTCCCCAGTCGGTTCGATTGGCTTCAGCGGGCGATTCCCATGTTTCTGTGAACGATATGAGTCTGATTGCCCGACTGGGCGATCTTGAATCCCTTTCGCTTGAAGGCGCCGTGTTCGACGATTCCTTTACCGCCCCGCTTGGCGCACTGAAAAAACTCAAATCGATTTCGATCAGTAACGCGAATATCACAACGAAAACGCTTGAAGTATTTGCAACACTTCCTGAACTGACGACGTTGGAACTTCGCCGCGACTTGAAATTGGACGATGCTTCCCTTGCCGTCATGGAGAAAATGCCCAAGCTGGAAACGTTTATCGCGCTTTACAATTCGTTTACGAATTCGGGCATGAATCGAATTTCCAAAGTGAAGACGCTCAAAATTGTCGATGTTCGCGGTTGTACTGACGTTTCGGATACCGGAGCAAAGTATCTGGCGCGACTTCCCCTTCTGGAAGAGATCAGCTTCCGTCTCATGATCACCGATACCGGCGTTGAAAATCTTGTCGCGGCTCCGAAACTTCGTTATATTGAATTTCAGGATTGCGATATTGACCGGGGAAGCGCCGAGTTTTTCAAGCAGATGCCCGCCTTGAAAGAACTTCGAATTTTCCGTTGCAAATCGTTTGACGACATGGCACTGACGGAAATTTCTTCCATGCCGTTTACACGTCTGGAACTTCGTGATATTCCGCTTTCGAATGAAGGAATCGCTTCGCTTAAGGAGAAGACGACACTCAAGTCGCTTGAGCTTTCGGAACTTCCGGGCGTGGACGCTCAGGGACTGGTTGAGTTGATTTCAAGTTTGTCCGGGCTTGAAGAGATGAACTTTTTCTTCATCCCGTTCAATGACAGTGGTATGGAGGCATTGGTCGCGAAATCGCCTGACTTGAAATCATTGACCGTTCGAACAGTTGATCTTTCGGACGCGGGTATTGATTCCATTGTCAAGCTCAAGAAGCTCGAAGTACTAGACATACGGGAAAACGACAAGTTTTCGCCGGAAGCCATGGCGAAGTTGGCGGAAATGAAAAGTCTGAAAAAATTGTATGTTTCAGGGACTTGTTTGACGGCCAAAGGAAACGAGCAGATTTTGCGTCAGTTGCGTCAAGCGCTTCCCAAATGCCAAATTACCGATTGATACGCTTGTAATGATACACTTGCGATTTATTATTGACATTATACCACGAAAGACCTATGGGCAAGAAGAAAGCAACTTCAACTGAAGCTCCGGAAAAAGAACCTGCTTCAGACGGCGAAAAGAACAAGAAGAAAAAACCGCAGGACGAACGTACCTTGTCGCAAATTCGTTCGTTGGCCGATACGGTTGTGCAAACGGCGGCGCGCAAGCGGGAGCCGTCCGTTGCCATTCCGGCCCGGTCCCTTTCGAATATTCGATTCAATCCGACGAAGCGAATACTTGAAATGGGCAAACGAACAACCAGTCGCGAACTGTTCAATATTGGTCAGGCCAAGAGTTTCATGCAGACCATGCTGGTTGCCTCGGGCACGAAGCAACTGATTGAAATGGGCAAGACGACGAGCATCCGTGGTTTGTACTACATGCTCAAGCACGATATCAAGGGGACCAAAGAACCGACATTTCACGATCAGGGTGAATGCGACCCGATTATCGAGGATTGCGAAGTTCTGTTGGATTCCCTGCGTGAAGAGTTGCATCTCTTTGCGGACAAGCGCGGCGACATGGTCGGCAATATTCAGATCATCGATAACGGCGACGAGATCGACTGTTCCCGAATGGGGTCAGGCGGCTATGCCATTCCGTCTATCGTTGAGCCGAATGTCATTGAGTTCAAGAAGTGCGGTGCCGATTTTATTCTCCATGTCGAAAAAAACACGGTATGGCAAAGATTCAATGAAGACAAGTTTTGGCGGAAGCACAATTGCATTTTGACGCACGGAGCCGGACAGCCTCCACGTGGTGTCCGAAGACTTCTCAATCGTATGCACAACGAACTGGGACTGCCGGTGTTTTGCCTGCTTGATAATGACCCGTGGGGATATTACATTTACAGTGTCATCAAGCAGGGTTCGATCAATTTAGCTTACGAGTCGCAGCGAATGGCCATACCGAAAGCGCAATTTATTGGAGTGCGAAGTCGCGACTTTGTTCGGTGCGGACTTTCGAACAGCGTGAAGATTTCGCTCAACGATGCCGACCGCAAGCGGGCCAAACAGATCGCGGATTATCCCTGGTTTGCCAAAAAGAAAGCCTGGCAGGAAGAAATCCGCCTCATGCTGCAAAACGGTTTCAAACTCGAAGTGGAATCGCTTATCAGCCGCAGTATTAGTTACATGACCGAAGATTACGTTCCACAGCTTCTCAAGGAAGGTCGATTCCTCGATTGAACTTATATTATAAGGAGAATGGTTATGACAGACGACAGGGCAACACTTCATGTCGATGGTAAGGAAATTAATTTCCCCATAC
>JAQVID010000522.1 GCA_028695865.1 Thermoguttaceae bacterium
CACCGCTCGTTCGGTCCGACCCTTGACGACGGTGAGTACCTGACATGCCTTGACCGCCTTCGGGCCTCGAACCGGAGTTCGCGCCGGGGAATCCACCGGGCATACCCTGACCGCCTTCGGGCCTCGCACCGGAGTTCGCGCCGGGGAATTCACCGGGCATACCCTGACCGCCTTCGGGTTTCGCACCGGAGTTCGCGCCGGGGAATCCGCCGGGCATGCCTTGACCGCCTTCGGGTTTCGCACCGGAGTTCGCGCCGGGGAATCCACCGGGCATGCCTTGACCACCTTCGGGTCTTGCACCGGAGTTCGCGCCGGGGAATCCACCGGGCATGCCTTTTCCGGGACCCGCCGCGGTGTCTGCCGCTTGAGAGCCGGGGATTTTTTCTGGGGTTCGGGCAGCATTTTTATCGGACTTCGTTTTATCGCTTTGCGCTGTTTCCGGTTTGTCCGGATTCAGTTTTTTCTTTTCTTCTTCGAATTGAGACGGAGTGTTTGCTTCCGGGAATTCGACATTGTTCTTGTATTGCCGCGCACCGTTTACAACAACTTCACCTTCTTCAAGTCCGGCCAGAATAACGACCTGCTTGTCGTTGGTCGGGCCAAGCAAGACTTCTTTATAATTCCAAACGCCGTCATGATTTTGGAGGCAATAGGTCTTCCTGTTAATTTCTACAACGGCCTGAATGGGGAGCATGAGCACGTTATCGATTTTTTCGGCAATGACGCGAATTTCGGCAGTCAAGCCGGCGCGAAGGTCGTCGGTAGGGCCGTCAATACGAATAAGCGTTACATAATCTTTCGCCGACGACATCCAGACAACTTCCGGGTACTGATTGACCTTAATGACCGTTCCCTGGAAAGTCCGGTTGGCCATGGCATCGAACGCGATAATCGCTTTCATACCTACTCGAACAGAAGAAATATTCGATTCGTTGATCATTGCTTTGACCTGCATCTGTGTCGGGTCAGGAAGACGGATCAGTACTTGCCGTTCACGGACCGAAGCTCCTTCCTTGATCATTTCCGACTCGCTGGCAAATCGCCGATTATCCTGATTGGCGTAAACGACCTGCCCGTCTTGCGGAGCTTTGATTGTGCAATTCTCGAATTGCTTTCGATAATAATCAAGTCGGTTTTTATCCAACAGATTCGTGTAGTTTTTCGAATCGACATTGGCCCGGGCCGTTTCAATGGACGAAATGAGTTCCGTGATTTTTTTCTCACTCGTGTATTTGAGCAGGACAAGCTGTTCCAACAAAGAAGACTGAACGGTGTTGATCGCGCTCTGTTCGGCCACTCGGTCAACATCCAGCTGCGATGTTGTTGTGTAGCCAAGTTGAACAAGTCGTTCGGTAAAGCGGACACTGTCGCCTTTTTGCTTTTGGGTCTGTTTAGACGAATAAATAGTGTTTTCAATCTTGGTCCATTCCTGTTGGAACGTACCTTCAATATATTCTTCCAGTGACAGTTCCGCCGTTTGCAACGTCGCTTGAGCTGAAGCAACATTGGCAAGCGATGTGCTGTAAGTACTCTGTTGGGTATTGAGTTTGTCTTCGATATTGGACGAGTCGAGAAGCACGAGTTCTTCGCCCTCTTTTACCACTTCACCTTCCGATATGATCCAGATGACCGTAACGCTTCCTTCGACCTGACAGGTTATATCGATATTCTTGGCGCTTTCAGCGTTTCCCTTGCCGTTTACTTCGTGTACAAACGTGCCTCGCACGACCGGCACATGAATGATACCTGCTGCCTTGGTTGTTGGAGCAAACCACCGTCGCCCTATGCCAAACCATAATCCCGCGGCAATCGCCAAAATAATAACCGCGTAAAGCAATATCTTGACCACCGCTCCCGACGCTTTACGCGGGAAGCCTGTGGAACGAACTGGTAACGAACGACGATACTCTGCGCTCATGGACGTCTCTTTCGAATAACAAAAATACCTTGCAATGCACTACGGCTATGCCCGGGGATGAAAAACCACCTGTTTATATTCTATTCCATAAATTGGAAAAAATCACTACCAACACGATAACTTTTGCGAAAAAAAGTCAAATGTGCTCATATAATACGCGCTTTCACCACGATCATTCAATATTCGCCGCCAGGCCGCTCATTTTCTTGTTGAATATGGGGACAATCACGTACTATTTTATTGTTTTCAATTATTACCGCGTAAAACTTAAAATTTGAGAGTGTTCGAATCAAAACCTTGTTCTAACGATGGCAGCCGATACATCTCTTGTAATGTACGCACATTGTCTATATTGCGTAATCGCAACACGTCCTATATGTATGGCAACCAGTTAAATCGGTTAAATCGGTGAAATTTTCTGTGGTTTTAAGTTTTTGAGGTCGATAAATGAAAATGGATGAGTGTTCGCGCATACAGGCAGCATACACAAACAACGGCATGAGGTTTCGTAACCCCGGCGGGTAGGGAGATGTTCCGTTTTTTTTGCAGAAAAGCTTGTGTATGGAGGAATCGGTAGTGAAAAAACCGGTTTAACTTGGGTTTCGTGTTGTGCGACCTGAATTTCCCCGTTTTCCGAAGGTAAACGGGGAGTAAGCCACCGGAAACTGAGGAATCGGTAGTGAAAAAACCGTGCGGGATTATGATACTGTTGAGTTGTTGTAATACCGAAGCAATAATGGAATGTAATCGCGAATATTGATTTTATGAGCATATCAACCAGAAAGAGCATGTATATAATGAGAACAATATTGCAACAAGGGGTAATATCCTGTTTGGCCTGTCTCCTTTTGCTATCTGGTACGATACAGGCGCAGCAGTTGGCCCCGCTTCCTGGACAGAATCGGTCGATGACTGGTTCGACGCCGCTTTCGGCCAAGAAAATATTGTCGTTTCCCTTTAAGGACGTTGATCGTTTTCCGGTCATTACGGCGGTCATGCTTTCGGCGGACGGCGCGAAGATTTATACCGGAGGCGACGACAGACAGATATATATATGGGACACGAAAACAACGTCGCCCGAGCGGCATTTTGTTGCCCATGAGGACTGGATTCGCAGTATTTCCGCGTTTTCACCGAATCAGGAAATTGCGACCATCGACCAACTCGGAACGGTAAAGGTTTGGAAAACACCCGATTTTTCGCCCATTCGAACACTTCAGGAAAAGATCGCTGGTGCGCAGGCCATTGCCTATTCGCCCAACGGAAAGGTTTTGGCCGCGTGTGGTTTTGACGCGCAAGTTGTCCTGTTTGATGCGAAGTCGGGCAAGCTTCTTGGAAAATGGGCCACCCCGGGTACCAATGTCAAGACGGTCGTTTTTTCTCCCAAGGGAGAATTTTTGGCTGCGGCGGGCAGGAATGGGATCATGCGAATTTGGGATACGGCCAGCGGGCAGGTTTTGTACGATCTTGCCGCGGGAACGAAACGGATTCACGCCATTGCGTTCAATTCGGACGGTTCTTTTGTTGCGGCGGGGGGCGAGGACGGTACGATTACGGTTTGGAATACAAAAACAGGCAAGAAGACAATGTCGCTTTCGCTGGAGGCGGGCAAGGTTTTTTCGCTTGTCTTTTGTACGGATC
>JAQVID010000523.1 GCA_028695865.1 Thermoguttaceae bacterium
ATATGTTTTTTGGCCGGATTGGCTCGAACAGTACCGAATATGGCCGCGTTATTGCTTTCTGTGGCACACGATGTAAAGAGTATTTCCGAAGGAAGCTTGGCCTTAATAGCCCGGGCAACCGTTTTGCGAGCCGCTTGAATTTCTTTAGCCAACTTCACAGCCGGGTTGTACATGGAACTGGGATTCCAATAGTCGTCTGTCAGATACGGCAACATGGCTTGAGTGACTTCCGGAGCGATCCGGGTCGTTGCGTTATTGTCCAAATAAATCATATCCTACCCCCTTCGGTGTCAAGGACCGGTGTTTTTTTGCATTTTTTCCATTATACCTCTTTTTCGCAAAGAAACAGGTACCGGGAGTAATTTTTGCACAAAGGTCGTTTGACGAAAACACGACAGTCGCCGTATTGCTTATATTCGCTTATATTTATTGAGAAGAGATGATTTTGTGGGATGTGTCGAAGAATCATTCATGGCGTAATCTGACGCGAAAGGGAGTACTCTTACGAAAAGTGTACACCAAGAGATTTTTTGGCCGCTTAAAGGCAACAGAAAAAACGTCGGGAGAATGTTCCCGACGCCTGAACAGGGCCAAAAAGAAGTCATGATATTCTTGTTGTAAATATTCTTGTAAATCTTCGTTGTCGCAAGTGCCATTCCAGGGCCTTGTTACACGAATAAAGAACCTTGGTATTTTATTCGCTCAACCAGACGAGGCGTCTGTTTAAGGAGGTTGCGGCCGAGGGGGTCGCGTTTCCGGCCTGTCGGTTCCAAATTTGTGTCAACGATACTTATAAGTGTAACCAAACATTAGAACCAAAACGGTTCCAGACTCGGTTGGTTTTCGTACAACCAATGTCGAACGAACTGCCGGCTCGACAGAATTTCGTCGGTTGCGTCTTCATCGACAGCGGGATCGGTACCGATAATCACGACAGTATCATCGGGCGAGGCGTTCGACAAAGCCCAGACAATGGCTTCAGGACGCTGGCAATATGTTTTGGCATGAAGCGTGTTCTTTGTTCCTTTGAGGACATCGTTTAGGATATCTTCGGAAGCGGGCGTCGCGAAATCGGCGGAGGTAATAATGAGTTCATCGGCCATATTCGACGCGATTTGCCCCAAGACCGGACGTTTGCTCAAGTCGCCATCGGCAGGAGTACCAAGAACGCAGTACAAACGGCGGCTTGTAATTGACCGAACAGTTTTCAGAGTCGCTTCGAGCGTTTCCGGAGTCGTCGCGTTATCGACAAAGACGGCAAACGGCTGTCCGCAGTCGATCTGTTCCAACCGACCGGGAATATGTTCAACCCGTTCAAGTCCGGGCACAATGGTGTGCAAATCGATATTGCGACAAATACCAAGTGCGGCGGCCAGAAGGCAATTGTACAAATGCTCCGTACCGATAATCTTTGAATGGACGGGCACGGCATCGTTGCCCGCGACAATGTAAAACGTTTGGCCACCGCGATTCTGTTCGACGGGCATACCGCTCACCAGACTGTCGGACGGACGCAAACCAACGGTAATGGTCGGATTATCGATAAGATGAAGCACGGCCTGCGTTACGCGGTCGTCGGAATTGCAAACGACTAACGTTTCCGGAGTGGCATAGTCGAAGATTTTCATTTTTGTTTTTCGATACTGCTCGACGGTATGAAGCAAGTCCAGGTGGTCGCGTCGAATATTCGTTAAACAGATTGCGTCGAACTTCAATCCCGCAATTCGGTGTTCCGCCAAGGCCTGAACCGAAACTTCGATAATCGCGCAAGTACAGCCGTTTTCGACCATTTCGGCCAGTCGCAGGGCAAGACGATCGGCTGTCGGCGTCGTTTCCGTACCGGGCACCAGCGTGACACCGTTGTAAACACCGAGCGAGCCGATGAGGCCGACCTGGATACCCGCTTCGGCCAGTACGCCGGCAATCAAATACGATAACGACGTTTTGCCGGCTGTTCCCGTAACCGCGATCAAGCGGAGTTTTTCAGCCGGGCGGTCGAGCAAAATTTGACACGCCTGACCAAAGACGTCGAGCGGTTCGTCCACTTCAAACAGGAAACTTGCGAAAAGACTGCAACGTCGGGCGGAAAACAATCCTCGACGGACAACAACGGCAACGGCACCACGAGTTACGGCGCGATCGATTTCCTTTTCCGCCTGGTTAACGTTGTCGGCCAAGCAGACAAACAGGCCGTGACGAAACGCGTCGTCAGGAGAAATACCACACGAACGAATCTCCAGTTGAGCCGCTTCGGGCGTTTCCGGAGCCAACGGAGCCAATATGGACGCGAGCGTCACGAACCTTCCATCTTGAGGTTGATTTATCATCGACTTATCCTTATGCGAAAAAAAAGAACACGGACTCCTGGTAGTGCCCGTTCGACGTCCGACATCGAATCACGGACTAATTTTGTACTATTATAACCGTGAAAAGGAGCGGACTCCAAGTCACTCTGGAATTTTCCAGTATGGGAATCCGATTTTTTTCGCGATTCACGGCAGAGCACAAAATCATCATAAAGCGTTTAATTAAAAAAGTCAAGACGAATAATTTTTTCTTCCTGAGTGAAACTCCTTCCGAAAAACGAATTCTTTGCCCGACCGTTAAAGACCGTTACACAATCGGCGCGAAAAATTGACCGAACAGTCTGGAAAAACCGCCAAAAGTGCCCGCAAAGTCAACCCTGCTTGTACACTTTGACATATGCGAGGAACCAAGAGTTTTCTCGCAACGATTTCTTAAAGACAAAATCAAAGGCATTACCATGAAAAAAATTTTTCAAAAAACTTTTTTTACTCCTCATTTTTTCTTGTCAAACTCCTGGGAACCGACCAATTTCGGGTTTGTTCGCTTTTCAGACGCCCGATTCGGCAACGTTTTGCTTCTCATCGCGGCGATCATCCTGTTTGCGGTCGTTTGTTCCGCGTCGCCATGCCATGGTCAGGAAGAACAGGCAACGAGTCTTTCCGCGGCACACGCTTCACTTGAGAATGTTGGTTGGCTTTTAGGCGACTGGACTTACGATACCACCGAGGTTCGCATGGAATGTTCCATACGCTGGTCGCCCTCCGGCAATTACATTATCAGTTATGACACGGCGTTGGCACCAGATGGATCGATCGTCTATCGACAGATACGTATTATCGGATTTAACCCGATCAGCGAACTGCTGCAAGCCTGGATTTTTCGCAATGACGGCGGGTTCGGATCGGCACTGTTTCAACAGTTCGGCGACAGTTGGATTGTCCCAACGCGGATCATCCTGGCAGATGGACGCGTCACGACCGCGACGAATATTTACACCCCGGTAAAGTCGAGCGGATATATTTGGAAATCAATTTCGCGGACACTCAATAATGTCGAACTGCCGCCGCTTGGTCCTGTTGCGGCCCAACCAGCGACACTCAAACCGCAGACCGAACCTCCTATCCTGTAGATATTCAATTGCTGATATGAGCATGATCGTATAACGCTTCGGCGGAAAAACGTTTTTCATTTAACACTCTTTTGTAAGGAGACCGACACATGAGAAAATTATTGTTTAGAAAAAAG
>JAQVID010000524.1 GCA_028695865.1 Thermoguttaceae bacterium
CGACACGAAAAATCAAGCAAACCGTTTTTTCACTTCCGATTCTTGAATTTTCGGTGATGCATCCCCCGTTTACCTTCGGAAAACGGGGGACAACAGGCCGCACGACACGAAAAATCAAGCAAACCGTATTGTGTGTCCTCACCAAGAATAATAGTATAACTTGCCGGACAGGAGAAATCAATACGGTGATGTGTGTAAATATAGAATCGCAAAAATAATTGAATGAATCAGTATGTAGGCACGCTGTTCTGACGGGCCGTTTGCTCGGGTGCCCTTTGTTGCGGAGTTGCGTACGCGGATGTCCCGGTGCCAAACGCGGAACCGGTCGCCGGACGCGAAGCCGACTGCTGTTGCGGAATATTGGCTTGGTCAGTCGGCGGGAAGCCGGGCAACTGTTGCTGTCCGAATTGCGATACCGGTACCTGCTGCTGCGGTGTCATTTGAGCGGCGTAGGGCTGACCGGGAATCTGCTGCTGCGGTGTCATTTGAGCGGCGTAAGGCTGACCGGGAATCTGCTGCTGCGGTGTCATTTGAGCGGCGTAAGGCTGGCCGGGAATCTGCTGCTGCGGCGTCATTTGAGCGGCGTAAGGTTGACCGGGAATCTGCTGCTGCGGTGTCATTTGAGCGGCGTAGGGCTGGGCGGCATTCGGCATGGTTGCGACGGGAGTCCCCTGTTGCGGATTATTTGCGACAGTTTGCGTTGCCCCTTGAATTTGCGTTGCCCCTTGAAGCTGTTCCGGGGTGATTTCCGGAGAACTGACCGTTTCAGCATTGAATTTTGCCTGCTGCTTTCGGGCCTCTTTGACCAACGCGTAATGTCGGCTATGCTCTTCATCTCCGGCAAGTATTGTCTCTTCGGCTCGTTGTTTTTCGTATTGTCGCTGTTCGGCTTTAATCTTTTGTTGTGCCTGGAGTGTTTTCTTGATGTTCTCCGGACGCTGTGGTACAACAATGAGAACAGGCTGAAGGTCGAACGGAATTTCCAGTCGTTTCTTCTTTTTGAGTCCGCCTTCCGGGTCGGGTATATCGACCACCACCGTATACGCGCGATAAGCTCCGGTAGACGTTTTGGTCATTTGTCCGCGATATTTCTCAATGAGTTCATTGATTTTGGGGTCGATCTCCGTTCGGCCATCCGGTCGGATTTGCCCATAGTTGTCGAAACTGCCAATGGTAACAAAACTGGAATCGCGATCATGGAATTCCCAGGCTTCAACACCTTTTTTGCGCAATGCCCGGCACAAGGCATCGGCTTTGATTCCGGCCATTTCGAGTCGCGAAATCAGGTTCTTGTCGGCGTCGGTAGCCTTTTGAAACGCGGCGTCGCCGGTAAATGTCGCCACTCGCAGGGTATACATTTTCTTGTTATTCAAAAGATTGTAAGAACTGTCCGAATTGATCTTTTCGACGAACGAGTCAACAATACCCTTTTGGCTGTAATATTCTTTTGGAATCATCGGATTGGGAACAGCAATCGCTCCTCCCAAGGGACCAAAACCGGCAAATTCCTTATTTTTCTTTGCCAGTGCGGCAAATTTCTCGGTTAAAACGTCGGTCATCGGGTCCTTGCTGAGGCATGTCGGCTGACTGCGTTTGATACTCAAAAGCGTTTTCTGAAGGCCCAAATCTTCACTGGAAGGAAAACTTCCCACAAGTACGGCGTATTCTACCGCGCGCACGGTTTGGTATTTGTATCGACGCTGCGTCTTGTGCTGTCGGCTTAGTTCTTCCAATTCAGTGGTATCGGGGTCAAGCTTGTAAATATAGGCGGGCATTTTATATCTTTTCCGCAATTCATGAACAAGCTTGTTTGCTTTTTCCCGGGCATCGTCTCCCATGTAGGTTTTTGCCAGGACAAACCACAGCCCGTCTGAATCTTTCAAATAATATTCCTGCTGTTCGTTGGCTTCAATTCTTTTGCCGCCCTGAAAAAACGGGAATGCCGCCTGACAAATTGAGGCCGCACCAAGGAAAGTCAAAATGATCGATACCGTTAAAATTCGGAGCATGGTTCACCTGTACATAAAACTTAAAAATCATGTCGCCCAGAGCGAAATCTCTATGACCGTGAAAATCTTTTCCGGTATAGCAGACCGCCATCGTATTGTATCGACTGCGAAGAGCTTAATCTTTAAAATAATTTTAACGATTAGTCAAGTTGGGTTGAATAAATAAGATGTATAAGACTTTCTGCAAGTTGGTGAACATCTGTATCGCACTTGGTAATATCTTTAAGACTGATGATCAAATTGCGTAACTCCACAGGCGCGTCTGAAATATCGTTGTTGACATTGATACCAATACCGATAATCACATCGTGAATGTTTGGCGATTCTATGAGAATCCCGGCGATTTTTTTGCCGTAAATATAAATATCGTTTGGTTTCTTGATGATCACATCGGCCTGTAAGTTGCTGGTTTTTTCTCCGTTCGTCAAGTCGAGCTGTTTGACCAAGGCTTTTTGGACCGCCCTGGCAACGTGTTCTGACAGGGCAGGGCTGGTTTCACGCGAAAAGCCGAGTTGATTCCAGGACATGAGCAGAGAAATTGCCAACAGACCGTCCGGGCTCCACCACTGGTGATTCCCGCGACCGCGTCCGGCGGTTTGCCGGTCGGCGACAACCAGAATCGTTTCGTCGGCTGCTAATCGGTGTTCGGTGAGGTACTGATGAGCCCAATCGTTAGTCGAAGGAATGGACGAAAAATGATAAACACGAGTTACGCAATCAGGACGCTCCAGGGAATTCCAACTACTCATTTGTCCAAACCTTCATGATCGAAACGGAGAATATGAATGTGTAAACATAATATGTTTTATGCTAATGTAATTGCAAACAATTGGTTGCGCCAATATATTATTAGCGAAATTAGCCCAAATGGGCCAATTGCCCTTGACGGCAGGCAAAAAAAACGCTAATCATTCTTATCCTGTAATATATTTTGCACTCCTTGCCCGGAATGCAATGGGGGCTGTTTTTATTTTTGTTTGTACTCAAGGAAAATTTGGCATGGAAAAAGGATATCGGAAGTCGCAACATTCCAGGGCAAAACGCATGTTATGTCTTGTTGACGATGTTGCGCTGTACATTGGCTGTGGTGCGTGTATGGCGTTGTTCTTTCTGTTTTTTGCTGCAAGTTCATGTCCCGGCTGGACGTTTGGTCAGTCGCTTGGGCTTTTTCCTTTGCAATATCAATATGCCGATTATGCGGACAGTATGGCTGATATGGGTAATACGGATAATAGGGGTGCCGTTGACTTGGAGGACGCAAACGGATACATGACCAGTGAGTATGCCGTCAATTGGTACGCTGGCAATGGATACTATGCTGGAATGCGTGATTCATTCTCAAATACAGCTTCTCAATTTTCTTCGGTCATCATTCGCGGTCAGTCAAACGAGAGCTATTGGAATTCGGTTTACACCCCTTATGCGCAGCCAACGTATGTTGCGCAAAGCACGTCCGCCGCGGCGAGTCCCCAACCCAGTATAACCCAGCCGAGCGCGGCCAGCAGTGGGCCGATTGTGTCTTCTCCGTCAACGCTTTCCT
>JAQVID010000525.1 GCA_028695865.1 Thermoguttaceae bacterium
CGGATCCACGGGTGGATCATAAGGGATGGGACCCGGCATGGGCCCGGGAACAGGGATAGGACCCGGCATTGGTCCGGGGACAGGAATGGGACCCGGCATCGGTCCGGGAACAGGAATGGGACCGGGCATCGGTCCGGGAACAGGAATGGGCCCCGGCATGGGTCCGGGAACAGGGGGATCAGGATTGGGATTGGGGACCGGGACCGGGACAGGAATTGGAATGGGACGGATACCATAGCGATAATCGGGTACCGGATACGTATAGTCGAGATATCCCTGGCGATACTGACATCGACTCACGGGCGAGCTCAAGACACAGCCGGTTACCTGAACGCCGCCCAGTGGTGAATTGACGACGTAAAGCCCCAAACGCATTCGTTGTCCCATGGCCGGCGCGATGCAAGTTCGCATTTCGTAAACCCGACCGGTGCGGTAATCGGCAAAGGTCAGGTAAATAATCGAAGGCGATCTTTGAATCGCGTCGAGGAAGCCGGCGTAATTGTATATTTGCACTCCGTTGATCGCCAGAAGATAATCGCCCCGTTCGGGATGATATACCGGCGCGGACCACATCGACGAGGACCAACCGTTCGGCGATTGAACGCCGGTCGTGGCCACGTAGGATTCCGGATAGTCTTCAGCCTGACGTTCACTGCTTCGCTCATTCCAGTTGGCGGTATACGCCTCCCAATTCCAATTACTTGCTTTCCGTGGAAGCGATTGTGATCTGGCGGACGACGAATGACGCGACTTGTACGATCCGGAAGGTGTTCGGCGCGAAGTACTGCCCTGTTTTGTCGATGCTGTTCGGGCACCGCTGTCCGGCGAAGAAGCCGCGCTGTCTTTGAAAATATCTGCCTTCGGAACGGTCTTTGAAATTCTGTTGGACGAAGCCGGAGTATTCGAGGCCTGGTCTTTAGCCGCAAGAGCCGATTCGGTGGGAGTGGAACTTGCCTGATCCGTTTCACTGCCCGGGAGCGACCACACTTCTATATTCTGCTTTTTGCCGGGAAAATTTTGCTCGGTCAGCAAGTTGGCTTTGCTCACGAATTCTTGCCAGTCCATCTGCTTATAATCGAGTTTTTCGATGATTTCGACAAGTACCTCAACGAAGGCTCCGCCGTAAGCGTCCAGGAGCATTGGGTTTTGTTTTCGTTCGGACGAGTTGAGGTCAATGAATCCCCGGGTTTCAAAAAAGAGCGAGTTCATGAGGATCGAAACTTTGTCGGTATTCGGTGCTCCATAAGACCGCCGGGGAGCATCATAACGACGGAATATTTTGCCCGACTCGGTGAAGAGTGCGCCCATACGCGTTTGTTTGGCCTTAATCGCCGCCGAAAGTTTTGAACGCGCCAACTTATTGACTCCGCCTTGCGACTGGTTCGGAGGCGACTGATTCAAAAAGCATTCGTCGCCAAGCCAAGTGCGATAGCCCATCCAAAAGACGACAAGGCTGTCGTCTTTGCCCGCCGGACACGTCGCGACGGCGCGGAGCAGATCGTCGAACGGTTTCGGCGATTTCGCCAGGTCAGGCCCGGTCCACGCTGATGGGGTTCCATGCCAGCCAAGATTGTAAACGACCAACTTGTCTTGAGGCAAATTACGACCGAAAAGACGCTCCACGACCGATATTCCATCCTGGGTAAACTCGCCGATCGTTTCGTCATTGACGTCTCCTGCCGCAAGCAGGAAAATTTGGGCAGCCTGAACCGACGAACTGCCGAATATTCCTAACCCCAGCGTTACAATAAAAACGGCTAACCAATTCTTCATCATACTTTCCTTTTTGGTATCTGTACGTTTAGTGCCAGTGTGTCATGAACCCGGCACACGACGATAATGAACCCGGACGCGGCTTTTTTCTGATCACTCAATATATAATATATACATATATTTACACGATCAACATTTTTTCTCTTCTCGCAAGATTCCCTGGTTGCTTCTGGAACCCGGGGCCTGTGCGTTGCGATACAAAACCTCCGCTCCCCTGCTTGATTTGTATGTATTCAGTTCAGCGAAGTTACAACGATTTGGATTCCCCACCGCAAATGGAGCCCATGGCGCCCCAAACGCCATAAGGACTTTCCATTTGCCTTCCGCTTGGCTCGGTTGTATTGCTTTGATTGCCCACGTCAATCGTATCGGAAACGAAACGAACGCTTCCATCTGCCAAAACAACGTTCACTCCTCCTTTGTGCCGGCTTGAGGCGCTGTACAGTCCGCCGTCCGAATCGGAATGCGCATAGGATGCACAGCAGTTGGGTGAGTTGGGGGGCATGACCGTCTGGAAAAATACCACTCCTGTTCGCCCATCGGAAAAAGCGTAGCCACGTGATTCCTTTTGAGTTCCGGTCGTATCGGTTCCTTCCTTGAAATATCGGGTATCGGACGTATTGAGGGTATTAAGGCAGATCGCGGGTGAATTGCTTACAACTGAACTTGGGGCACCCAGAAAGGCAATGCTCCCGGCAGTGTCCAACAAGCCGGCTTGCGATACCGTGAGCGATTCGGACATGGCAATCGTATTGGACGTTCCATCGAGAATGTCAGACATGTTTCTATACAAAACGCAATTGACCGGATTGGGGTCGCCTGCGCTGCCTCCACCGAAGAATCCACGCGTATTCTGCGTCGTCCTGTTTGTCCGACCTAACGTGTCGCCAATCGAGCCATAGTATGACGAGCGCGAAAGACCGCTGGAATACGAAGGGGTCTCCGCGACGGGGTCTGAGGGGCAGTACATGTACGGAATCTTTCCTTTGAGCGCGCCGATGTCCGCGGTGCGGCTCGGCCACGCGGTCGCTGTTCCCGCTTTGATAAACGATTCAAACCGGGACTGCTGCTCGCAAAACGAAAGCATGGCAACGTGAAAGCTGATTAACCCCCAATTTACGGTGTTATAGTCTCCTACTCGACTGGGGGGAAAATAATTGTTGACATCATGATAATTATGCAGTCCGATCCCCAACTGTTTAAGGTTGTTCGTACACTGCATACGTCGTGCCGCTTCCCGGGCAGCCTGAACGGCCGGCAGAAGAAGAGCAATCAAAATGCCAATGATCGCGATCACGACCAAAAGCTCCACAAGCGTAAAAGCAAATCGTTTCATGGTGAAATACTCCTGCGAAATCAATGCTAATGAGCGAAAAATAAGTACATGCACGTTATTGTGATTGATGTTGTGTTATTGCGGGCACAACATCATGCCATGAACCAAGACTGCATAGCGCAGCAATCGACTTATTTATCTTAGCAGACAAAGCAGGTAAAAGCAAGTTTAAAAACGGTACTATTTGTTGTATCGTGTGATTTTATTGAAAAAATCGCCATGCGGAAAGACAGGCGGCGAAGTCCGCTACAGTTTCCGGATGACGCGGCATGGATTGCCGAACGCCAGAACGCCGTCTGGAATGTCTTTTGTCACGACGCTTCCGGCACCGATGGTCGTATTGCTTCCGATCGTCACGCCGGGCAGGACAACCACATGACCGCCAATCCAGACGTTGTCGCCGACAGTAATCGGTTTCGCATATTCCAGACCG
>JAQVID010000526.1 GCA_028695865.1 Thermoguttaceae bacterium
AAGCCGGATGCGGACGCCGCGTATAAGGGAGTTCGTAAATGCGGTCCATCTCGTCGGTTGACAAGGGGAGGGCAGGGGGATTGACGACAATCGCTTCTTCGCCATGCTCCTGCACAAGTGTTTTGGCGCTGTAAGGATTCAAGTTCTGATATGCGATTTTCGTCATGGCCGCGAAAAGCGTTTTATCTTCGGCGACCTCTTCAAAACTGGGGAGATGAATAAGCGATTCACTCTCTTCGGGCAAGTCTTCCGCTTTTCCCAAGCGATAGACGGTGCCGCGAATATCGCGAATCGTTTCGATGGGCTCGCCGGCGTCGAGTCGTCGAAAGATTTCGACAAGCGAGGTCTCGCCCATCCCATACGAAACAAGCGAAGCCTTTGAATCGAACAAAATGGAACGCTTGACCTTGTCGCTCCAGTAATCGTAATGAGCCAGACGCCGCATGCTTGCTTCGACTCCCCCGGCGATAATGGTCACGCCGGGCCAGGCTTCCCGGGCGCGCTGACAATAGGCCAGCGTTGCGCGGTCGGGACGAAGACCGATTTTTCCGTCCGGTGAAAACGCGTCGTCGTTCCGGACTTTGCGATTGGCCGTGTAGTGATTAATCATGGAGTCCATGTTGCCGGCACTGACACAAAAGCCCAGTCGCGGCTTGCCGAATGTCTTCCACGGCTCTGCGCTGTGCCAGTCCGGCTGACTTAAAACAGCGACCCGAAATCCTTCGGCCTCCAGGACCCGGGCAAGTATCCCGGCCGCAAAAGCCGGGTGGTCAACGTAAGCGTCTCCCGTGACAAAAACGATATCGACCTCATCCCAACCGCGAGCCTCGACTTCTTCGGGACTCATCGGAAGGGGCAGGGGACTTGTTACGGAAGCACGATGATTGGTTTCATTTTCCTGTTGCATGAAATTATTTCTTGTTGTGAGGCAGGGTCGCCTGATTTTGATTGGGGCCTTGTTTTAAAAGGTCTTTAACTTCGTTGAGCGTTGTTTTGTTCAGACTGAAAATTGTGTAGCCTTGTGCGCCGAGCTGCCGCGTCATGTCAATCTGAATCGCGGTTTGGTCAGGCCGCTGTCGTGACGACGACGAGTACAAACCAATACCGGGATAAAGCGGAATCTTTCCGCCGATCAGTTCCAGTTGCGTTCGAACCCAGTTGTCGAAAACATTTAAATCGGTTGTATAATCCATAGGGCAAATAAAGTCAAGATATCCGGCGTGAACCCATTTCACCCAGTCTTGACCAACAACGTCGCGGCAGTTGGGATAATCACGGAAGACCGCGGCCGAAATTTTAACCTGTGGGCATTCGCGATTAACCCGCTCGCGGACTCCACGGACAATCGCGGTAACCTGATCGGCTTTCCATTGGGCGAACAGTTCCCTGATAGTATCGTCCTTTTTGTACTCCTCAATGAGATTCACGATTTTTTTACCGGTTTTCTCAAAGTAAAACTTACCGAACCGCTCCTTGCAGCCGTCGCAAAAACAGTAATTACCGCCATCGTATCGAATATAGTCGAAATGAATACCGGCCACAGGATATTTCGTCGCGACTTCAAGCATAACGTTAATTTCGAGCTTTTGATTCTCCGGATGAGATGGGCAAAGCCAGTCTTTTTCTTCTCCGGCAAGCGAAACTTGTGTTCGTCCTTCTTTTCGCATCTGATCGACAAACTCTTTGGGTGAAGAAAGCATATTGAAATTGACTTTCCATATATGAAGCTCCAGCCCGTACTTCTTGCACGCGGCACTGGCCTGGGCGACCTGATCGCCGTATTCAAGGTATTTGCGGTGCGGCGGGAGAAAATCGCTTTTGTAATGAGCCGAACCGCCCCAGAGCATGTTCACGACGATTCCGTTAAAATTCGCTTCAGCAAGTTCTTTGCAAGTCCGGTCCCAATCGCCGGGATATGCCCCTGTTCCTGAATGCTCCCACCAGAGTCTTCCTTCAACTTTTTTCGAGCCGAATGAACGACAGACCTTGGCAATCATATCCGTTTTGACTTGGGACAGGTCGGCCAAAAATCGCGAAAAGTTGTGAAAGCCGGAAACGGGAATATCGCCTTGCAAGAGTGGTAAAATCTGTTGCGGTGTCCAATGCTTCTGACCGAGCCGGGCAAGGACGTCCGGGAGAATTTCGGCTCGTTTCGTTCGAGGATTATCTTCCAGACGCATACCGACCGTAAAAAGTTCCCGCCATTGGTCCAAGAGCAGTTCCTTACGCAATGAATGGTCGTGGAGCAGACAAAATGAACGAAGAAAATCGGCCTTTTCCTTTGTCGGCGAGGCATAAAGTACATGAGACAGGAAAAGCCCGTAGCCGCTTTGAAGTATGGCGGCGTGTTCCGTCTTGTTCCCGTTGGCGTCATACCACCAGGCAGCCACCCGCGGACGATTGGCTTCCTGGGCAAGGAAAGAATCGGTGATCTGATTGGCCTCAAGCGGATTTGCCGAAATAATATTATGCGACTGTTGCGGCAATGCTTCCGGAAGCAGACCGTCAAAATATTCGACCAACTTCGGATCAAAGACCATTTTCACAAAATCTTCGCCGACCTTTTTTGCCCGAACATAATTGCCCTTCGCAAATCCCATTCCTTCCATGAGCTCGCCAGGCATGGTGTACGCGGCAATCAGAAAGCCCCCGTTCTTCGCGTAGTTCAAAAGGAGGGCAATCGATTCCTTTGATAATTTTTCCTGATAAGGAACCATAACGACCGGAGCGCTTTTGAGAACCTCCGCGGTCAACTCGGATTGCTTGACAACCATGGAAGCAACATGGGCCTGTTTCAATATCTTAATCAGATTGTCCGTATAAGAATCGTCGCCATTGGATTCGACAACGAAAAGAATCGACGGCTTTTGAGCAACCAGGGCAAGCAAGCGAACTTTGGAATCCGTATTGACGCTATTGTTGTAAATCGCGATACGGAAAGTGTCAACGCTTTTCAGACCGATCGGCTTGCCCTCCGGACGCATTCGGGTTGGTTAAAATTCATAACGGCAGATATTAGCCCGACTCAATGGAACGGGGTTGCCCCTCACAGAGTACCAGCCATCGCCGCTTTTGAAATAAAAGACCGGCAAGGAGTAGGGGGTTTGCGGATTGAGATTTTCGATGTCAACCATGAACTTCACCGCGGTCGACGCGTCCAATTCGATTTTATAATCGTTACTGCCGCGATTCAGCTTGGGATGCGTCGCGAACGACAGATCGACTATCCCTTTGTTCTTGTCACCAGCGAAATCAATAAGCGAGTCTTCCGTCGCAAGCGGCGTTGAATACATGAAGTCGTCCGAGATCAGTCGGGCGGCATCGTCTGCGGCCAGGAGTCGCCCGGCGCAAAGCAGCAGGACAATAAACAGACCTGCCAAAATTTGTTTTTTCTGTCGCATCATATTTTCCTTTGTGTTACTCCATTGGTTAATCTTTACTACGTTATCCCCTTTTATCGTCGATTCTTCCGCGTTCCCGGATTCATTCCCCGTTTGTCTTCGGATGGTCTTCGGAATGACGCGGCGGCTCTTGCGCTGGAG
>JAQVID010000527.1 GCA_028695865.1 Thermoguttaceae bacterium
GGCATACTTTCCCCAAATGGCACTGTTGTCCATGTGGTGCAAACGAACGACATTGATTCCAAATCGGGCCAGAGCGGCGGCCTGAGCTTGAGCCTTTTCCTTTTCGGGAAAACAGGTGGTGAAACAAAGATTGGTTCCAAACAGATAACACGCACCGGAATCGTTCACGAAATTACCGTTTTCAGCGTGGACGATTCCGTGACTTGCCGACGAAGTACCAGCCGGAGCTTCCCAGGTGCGAACGTTCGTAATGTTATTTGGCAGGTCTTTGACAATCTCGAACGGAAAAAGCTGTGCGTCGCCAACCACGTCATACGGCACAAAATCTTCTGTATCAAGAGCGAACAAGGCAACAGGCAAACAAAGAACCATCGCAAGACAGAGCAAAAAGAGACGCTTTGTGTGTGGCATGAAAAAAACTCCTTGAGTGGCAATTGTGTGACGATAAAAATACACTCTCTGGAATTTATTATAACGCGTACCCAAATAGAGGTCAAGAACTGTTTTCGTAACCGGAGAACCGGAAGACGCTAACACGCACAAGGAATGACAAAACCGTTGTGCGACAAAAAAAGGGAATCTCAAGCCAGCGTGGCGAAACGTCGTATTACCGGACTTGATGTTTCCCCCTCTTGTAATTTATCGACAAGTTCTGTATACTTGTCTTTCATCATGATTTGCATGACATGGTTTTGAATGTTCACCCATATCGAAGGAGTCTCAACATGAAGTGTTTCGCAACTTTGCTTTTGACTTTGTTCACCATGACAGGCGGCCTTTGTTACGCGGCCGGACAGGAGGTACCCGTGAAAAAAACAGCGGCAGACAAACCGGCGAAAGTCGTTCCGAACAAACGATCACCAATCGATTGGAAGCGTTTGAATCGCGACCCCCAAAAGATTCCGCCGTTTTATCTTCCCGATCCGCTTGTTTTAAACAATGGTTATCGGGTAACCGACGCCAAGCAGTGGCAGACGGTGCGGCGTCCGCAATTACTCGAACTTTTCGCGGAATATGAATACGGACATACGCCGGGCGGCAAGCCCAAAGAATTCGCGGTTGAAAAAATATCAGAAAGCAAAGCACTGGACGGGAAGGCGATTATGCGTCAGATTACACTGAAATTTTCGTCTGATCCCAAGATACCGAAGCTTCATGTTTTAATGTTCGTTCCGGCAGACGCAAAGGGTCCGGTTCCCGCGTTTGTTGGACTCAACTTCAAGGGAAACCATACAGTGTGCAACGACCCAAATATTGTCACAGGAATGATTTGGGACGAGCAGTTTGATCCCGCGGCATTACCGCGTCAAGCCAAAGAAGAAGAGCGAGGCACTCAGCATTCGCGTTGGGAACCGGAATTCCTTGTGGAAAACGGTTTTGCTCTTTTGACCGCGTATTATCAGGATATCGATGTCGATGTGAACGACGAATTTACACGGGGTATTCATTTGCTCTATAACAAGGATTCAAACGCCAGGCGGACGGACAGCCAATGGGGCAAGATCGGCTCATGGGCCTGGGCTTTGAGTCGCATCATGGACTATATCGAAACGGACAAATCAATTAACGCCAAACAGGTTTGTCTGATAGGCCACAGTCGATTGGGTAAAACCGCTTTGTGGGCCGGGGCTCAAGACGAGCGTTTCGCCATTGTCATCTCGAACAATTCCGGCTGTGGCGGAGCCTCGCTTGGTCGGCATTTCTTTGGCGAATTTCCGCTTTTCCTCGCCGATGTCCGTCCGCATTGGTTCTGTGAAAAATACCACCGTCTCGCTAAAATCGTCGAACAAATTCCCATTGATCAGCATGAACTCATTGCTCTCATCGCGCCACGCCCTGTCTATGTCGCCAGCGCGACTCAAGACAGTGGGGCCGATCCGGAAGGCGAATTTCTGAGTGCTCTTAACGCGGATGTCGTTTACAAACTCCTTGGTCTGCCCGGAATCGGAAATGTAACGGCCATGCCGAAACCGGATTGCCCGGTCGGAGAGACTATTGGGTATCATCTCCGTACAGGCAAGCATCAAGTAACGCTTTACGACTGGCAGCAGTACGTTCGCTTCGCAAAAAAACACTTTATGCAGTGACTTTTTAAAGAAAGATTTTTCATGTTCGAATACACACTCATGCACAAGGACCGTCATACCTCGGCTCGCCGCGGTCAATTTACCACAACTCGCGGCGTTATTGAACTTCCTGCGTTTATGCCGGTTGGAACATGCGGAACCGTGAAAGGAGTCGAGATAGAACCGCTTCGGCAAACCGGAACACAGATCATTCTTGGCAATACGTATCATCTTATGGTCCGGCCAGGCGAAGAGATTGTTCATCGTCTCGGAGGTTTACACGAGTTTTGCGGTTGGAGCGGTCCTATGCTCACCGACAGTGGCGGTTTTCAACTTTTCTCGCTTGCCAAACTGACGAAAATTGACGAAGAAGGAGCAGTCTTTCGCTCTCATATCGATGGTAAGGCCATGGAGCTTTCGCCCGAAAGGTCTGTTCGAATACAGGAATTGCTCGGGAGTGATATTGCGATGGTGCTGGATCACGTCGTCGGATTACCGAATACGCGTGAAGTTTTGGAAGCGGCCATGGAACGAACCATCCGTTGGGCTCGCCGGTGCCAGATAGCGCATACCCGGGAAGACCAAACGCAGTTCGCGATTGTTCAAGGCGGACTGGAACATGATTTGCGCCGACGATGTTGCCAAGAGCTTGCCGAACTGGATTTTTCAGGCTATGCGATTGGCGGTTTGAGTGTCGGCGAAGAACCGGAAGAAATGTATGCCTGTCTCGACGCAACGGTTCCTTGCCTGCCCGCGAACAAGCCGCGGTATCTTATGGGCGTCGGGCGTCCTGAAGATTTACTCGAAGGAATTCGACGCGGTATCGACATGTTCGATTGTGTGATGCCCTCGCGAAACGGTCGCAATGCCATGGCCTTTACGGACCACGGCCCCATGCGAATGCGAAACGCCAAGTATATTTTGGATCAGCGTCCTCTGGAAGAAGATTGTCCTTGTCCGGCCTGTCGTCGTTCCCGCGGGTATATTCATCACTTGTTCGCATCGGGAGAAATGCTTGGCCCCATTCTTTTGACCATTCACAATATTACATATTACCAACGACTTATGCAGCGTGCCCGCATCGCCATTGAAAACGATACGTTCGACGACTTCTTTCGTGAACGATTTGCCATGTGGCGTCACGAGGCTTAAATCGAAGGGGCTCGCCATACCGGTATGAATTGACTTTTCGTGTTGTGCGGCCTGAATCCCCCCGTTTTCCGAAGGTAAACGGGGGAATGAATCACCTAAGAATGAAGCATCGGAAGCAAAACGGTATGAATTGACTTTTCGTGTTGTGCGGCCTGAATCCCCCCGTTTTCCGAAGGCAAACGGGGGAATGAATCATCTAAGAATGAAGAATCGGAAGCAAAACGGTATGAATTGACTTTTCGTGTTGTGCGGCCTGAATCCCCCCGTTTTCCGAAGGTAAACGGGGGAATGAATCACCTAAGAATGAAGCATCGGAAGCA
>JAQVID010000528.1 GCA_028695865.1 Thermoguttaceae bacterium
CAAGAACGAACGTATCCGCGTAACCGATTCCATGTCCTTGCGGCCATGGGCCTCCGTGATAGGGATGGGCATCGTATGTAGCGTTAATACGAACGAATCCCTGCTCCGCCGCGGGAAGTGTCAGGTCGCAGAATTCGAGATAATTCTGGTCTTCAAAATCCCAGTAGACAGACCCCTTGGAGCCGTTGACTTCAATACAATTGTGATTCTTGCGTCCGCCGGCAAAGCGGGTTGCTTCAAAGCAGCCGGTTGCTCCGTTATCATAAGTACAGAGCAATTGCGCGACATCGTCCACCGTGACTTCGCCCTGAGGACCGTTGGGGTCAGAGGCCGAAAGAGGCCGATTCCTTACAATTGTCTTCGTTTGCGCGACGAGTTCGACGATTTCCGAGCCGGTCAGAAACCGCGACATGTCAATCGAGTGCGAACAAATATCGCCGAGTGAACCGGAACCGGCAAGTTCTTTTTTCAAACGCCAGACCATGGCTGCCTTGGGGTCCACCATCCAGTCCTGCGCATATCGCGCGTGGACATGATGAATCTTTCCCAAACGGCCTTCACGAATCAACTGACGAGCCAGTGCCGTTGCCGGCGTAAATCGATAGGAGAAACCACACGCGTGTCGAATCCCGTTTTCTTCTGCCGCCTTGAGCATATCCACGGCGTCCGGATAATTATTGGCAAGCGGTTTTTCGCACAGAATATGTTTGCCATGTTTGGCCGCTTCGACGACAATATCTTTATGCAGAAAACCGGGGGCCGCAACGCTAACAAGGTCAATATCGTCCCGGGCAACAAGTTTATGCCAATCGGACTCGGTTTCCTGCCAACCATATCGGTCCGCAAACGTACCAAGAGCCTCGGGCGTATCTTTTGCGCAAACGCATTTCATCTCGATCTTTACAGGAAGCGAATACCACATACCCGCGTTACGATACGCGTTGGAATGCGCCACACCCATGAATTGATGACCGATAAGTCCTACCCGAATTGTTTTTTGAGGCATTTGAATATCCCTTCATTACTTGATGTTATTTGTTAAGATAAGCCGCTTTGAATTTGTTGGCGACCCGTTCGATATCCTCGTCCGTCGAATTGATGTTGATACCGAAACCAGCGCCCAATCCGCCATCGACCACGCCAACGCTGATATTCATGGCGCGAAGAAGCAGGTTATCGGTTCGCGGATAGGAACCGAAGCCACTCGGTTGACCGACTGACTTCAGGTGGGCGCCTACATGTTCCATATTGGAATAGACATGCCAGCCGCTGCGGGCAATGGGACCGGTCCCCAACTGATCACCGACCTTTTTGGCCTGTTCCGGAGTATCGAAAAGAATGGTCAGCAGGGTCCCACATTCGCCCGCTTCGTCGTTGATTGTTCTGAAACGAATGCCGGGCAATTCCGCCAGTTTCGATTTCAACGATTGTTTGATGGAACGAAGCCGCGTGAGAATGGCGGGGAGCTTGCGGAATTGGGCAAGTCCGCCTGCGCCTGTTAACTCGTTCATGCGGAAATTCAATCCGAGAATAAGACGATTCCCGATTTCGATTCCGGTTCGATTGGGTAAATGACCTTGGTCATGGAATCCGAACGCGCGCTCGTAAAGGTCTTTACTGTCGGTGGCAACCAGTCCACCGTCTCCTGAAGTAATCGTCTTGAAGAAGTTGAGTGAGAAAGCACCAATCGTTCCTATGGTTCCAACATTCTTCCCCTTCCAGGTCGCGCCGAACGCCTGACACGAATCTTCAATAATCGGAAGCCCGTGCTTTTTGGCAATGTCACAAATCTGGTCCATTTTGCATGGATTCCCAAGCATGTGAACAGGCATGATCGCTTTGGTTTTTGGGGTTATCCTCTTTTCGATTTCTGTCGGGTCGATCGTAAGACTGTCGTCAATTTCAGTGAGGACGGGAACACCGCCGGCAAAGATGATTGAGGTGTAGCTTGCAACAAACGTATAAGCCGGAACAATGACTTCGTCCCCCGGCTTAATTCCAAGAGCCAGCAGAGAGACGAGCAGAGACGCGGTTCCCGACGTTGTGGCCAAAGCGTGCGCGACCTTAAATTTCTGACAGAACTCCTGCTCCAGTGTGTACACTTTCATCTTGAACGAAGGATCACTTGGATTCCCATAGCGGAACCAATATTTCGAATCAAGTACTTCGTTGACTTCTGCGCTTTCTTCTTTCCCAATCCAAAAAGCTCCCGGACCTGGCATGGTTTATTCTCCTTCACTTCTTATGGTATTTGTTTCTGTGGTACTGTTTCCTGAATGCTGTCTGCAAACAGGTTTTCCTGAACCGTTGTTGACATACGCCGGACTTTTGCTTCCATCGCATGGAGACGAGCAACGGGTCTATTTATGATATTGCCCAGCCGCAAGACAGTTGGGTAAATAATGTTGGTCAAAGGTACGCCCCCAGCGAATGGAGGGACGGAACGCTTCCGCGTAAAGGCACCCGACCTGAAATCCACGATAGGCGGCTGGCACTTTGAGAAAACCACTCATATCCGTTCCGTAAATGTCGGTCATCCACTGGTTCTGGCTATCGTGCTTCTTGACCATTTCCACTTTATCGTCGAATGTGGATGTAATATCGACATAGACATCCGGAGCGAATCCGACCCCGGCGGGCGTATCCATATAATAGACATAAGGTATCTTGTTCGTGGGCGCGGTTTTCGTCTTGATCAGTGGAATTGAGGCCATATGAACACAATTATCCACGATATAAGATGTGATGGAGTGGTCCGGATTATAGTCGTCTTTCCAATGAGTAATAACGACATCGGGATCGGCAATTCGAAACGCTTCGATGAAAGCCAGCCGGGTTTCGCGACTGTCGAACAGGAATTCGTCGTCGAAGTCGAGCATGATCAACTTTGCCCCAATGTAATCGGCTCCGGCTTGCGCTTCACGGCGCCGTATGGCCTTAATCTCTTCCATGGTATGATTGGAAGACCCTATATTACCGCTGGTGGCAACACAGAAAAACACATTCGCACCCATTTTCTTATAAAGAGCGGCTGTTCCGCCCGCATACGACTCAATGTCGTCCGGATGGGCCCCAACAAAAAGAACATTCATTCCATTCACTCCTAAATTTGATTGATTTTACAAAAGCGTCATTCGGGATTTTCCCGTACTGGTCTCACGAAATTGTCTGATGATTTCATTCTAGCAAGTGTAAAACCATGGTAAAGACTAAAATTTCGACAAAATATGTTGAAAAATCGTCATTCTGTCGTTGAAAAACCACCGAATCAGAGCGGAGTACTGAGACGGGCAAGAAAAAGAATACTCCCGGATTTCTTGATGTACGAGATAAATGATTGGTCTTGCGTTGTGAAGGAGTTGTGTGACAGAAGTCTTTCGGTTATGTTATCGGTTATGTTATCGGTTATGCCGCAAAGGGAAGAACGCTTGACAAAATATACGAAAAAGGCTACACTATGTGAGGTCAGCCAGACACGGGCATGACGGGAAGAGAGTTGTTAACTGTGTACGGTGTTTTGCACTCTT
>JAQVID010000529.1 GCA_028695865.1 Thermoguttaceae bacterium
TGCGTCATGGGAACATGAAGCGTCTGCCCGGCAGAGGAAATTGTCACGCCGTACAAACCGGTCATTGATTCGATTGTTCCTTGGATCGTTCGCTTTTGACCGTTCTCCAAAACAAGAACACTGTCCGACCCGGCCGCGAAAACGGTTGTTGTATTTGACAACAATGTCAAAAAGGAAATGAAGTACAAAACGGAGTACAGGGCTATGCAACGGGACATTATTTTTGCGTTTTCCTTTCACCACGAAGCCAACCACCGGCGCTGGACGTTCGAGCGGTTTGCGATTGCGGGGGAGCAGACATGTTCACAGGCAGTTCATCGGGCGCTCGCTGCGTTTGAACAGGAGCGGTTGTTTGAAAATCACGCTTGGCCAGATCGATCATGTCGAAATCGGACGGCTCACGCTCAACAGGCTCACGCTCACGGACAACACGACCGGCAGGAATCGTATCATCGCGTCGTTGCGGCGGCACGACACGGGGACGCCGGGTTGCTCCCAGGGTATAGGAACCATCGGTGTCCGGAACCGGCAAACGTCGTTTAAGTGTTTGATGTCGAGCCAAGGGCGTTGTCGGAAGCCAGGAGACCACACGGCGATCAAGCGACGCGGTAAGCCCGAGACGGTCAATTACTTCTTCAAATGTTTGCGGCGGGGCAGGCTGCGTCTGGCCGTTGAGGTCGGAGGGAATATCGCCGTTTTCCAGCGAAAGCGGTTCGAGCGTTGTGGTCGGTGTCGGCAGTGTCTGTAAGGACCCGACCATGCGTGAGCCGGACTCGTCTGTCTGCGATCCGCGATGGCGACGCAGAAATTCGAGATAAAGCGGACTGGAACGAAGAGTGTCGATCTCGTCAAGGGGCATGAGTTTCAATTGGACTTCGATTGCCAGAGGAAGTCCGTTTTTTTCAAGGCTGTTCCACGAGTCGAGCCAATGTGTTCCGTCGAAATATCGGAATTGCAACTCAACAACTTCAGGGGCCCAACGGGTATGGTCTTCGGTATACGATGCCAACTGAACGGCAGTGAGTACAGATTGGGTGTTTTGGTCCGCGGCCGGCGTGTCCAAAGGCGAATCAGCGTGCAGTTGCGATTGAGACGCTTCCGGAGGAGCCGCCAGCGAGCCGACGAATTCGGAACCGCCTGTCGGGTCCGCGTTTTCCTTTTGTTCTTCTGATGGCGTGGGCGTCTCGAAATCGAGTTCTTGTCGTGACAGTCCATAACGTCGGGCAAGGGTACCGAACTGTTCCCGCGAATCGGAATTCATTTCGCCTGAATCGGAATTCATTTCACCGGGAGAGGAAAGCGAACCGACCAGAGCCGTCCCGCCTGACACGTCAGACGAAACGTCTTGCGTCTCTTCCAGGGCACCGGGCGAAACAAAGGTATAAATGATCGTCTTGAGTTCCGGAACCTGAATACCTTTGATCGTTGACATTCCCGTGGTATAACGACGATTTTCTTCGGCGTCGGCAAAGGTCGTTTGCGGGTCAGGTTCTACAACGTCTATTTGCAACGACGTTGCGTTTCCCCGAAGACCAAACCGGCGAACGAATCGCGATTGACCGACTTGAAACGGCGCCAGCGGCATAATGGGGTCCTGTATCGCCGACATAAGATCATCGTCAAGGAGCTCGGCAAGCGACCGTATGAGTTGCGAGTACGCAACTTTGCGCTCGGCCAAATAATAATGTCCTGAATAAAGGCGTAAAAGCTCCCAAATCATGCCGAAAATGAGAATGGCCAAACTGAACGCCAGAAGTAATTCGAGCAGTGTAAAGCCATGACGTCGCAAGCGTACCACGCAAGATTTCTTTTCCATCCGGATCACGGCAAGGCCTCCGTTTCGTCAGACGAAGCAGATTCACGCTGCGAACCGCTCAAGCCATCGGAGTGTCCTTGAGTCGCGCCATTCCCCGATTGAGTTGCCCCGTTTGAAAAACCGGCGTCGCGAAAAAGGTCGCGATCACCTTGTGGATCAGACTGAAACGCAAACGGGTTTTGCTCTTCATTGTGTCCCTCGGGAGATATGGACGCCAAAGCAACCTGAATGGAATCCCGCGTCATCCATTGCTTGAAAACAATTTGTTTTCCTTCGATGGGCATGTCTTTGGCGGCCTCATATTTTTGCGCAACGACGGTGCAAGCGGTCACGTTCGGAAGCGGAGTTTCACCCAAAAAAGTTCGCATAACCCAATGAGGAAAGGAAGGAACCGTTTCGGGCACACCAGGCGAAACCGTTACGGCACCCGAGGCGATTTCGTTCAATCTGTTCTGACAGACGAGTTGAATCTCGGTTTGCTCCTCTGTATCGTCAGAATACCGCAGTGACCCGCTCATGAGTTCCGAGACAACCGCCAAACCAAACAAAAGAATGGCAAGTACGATCAAAACTTCAAGGAGCGTAAACCCTTGAGATGTCCGATATCTGATGGAGGAATCATTGGGCATAAGACTCTTGCTCCACCGTGCTTGACCGCGTTGGTTGACCCGATTGCGTCGTCGAAAGGTTGGGCAGGCTTCCCGGGAATTCAGGACTGCCCGGCGGATAGACTGAAATGGCCGTGACGCGAGCCGAACCGGTCAATCCGCGAAGCACTATTTCCGAATAGAGCGGGTACTGACCCGATGATTCAAGTTGAATAATTGCCTGTGATGTTCGACCATTGGGATAAAACAAAACAGGTTTCGACCATGTGTCTTCCTGCCGCTGCCCGTCCGGCAATTCCGTTAGCGAACCGACCATGCGTGACCCGAGATCGACTTCCACCTGACCATCAACAAATGAAGACGCTCTTTCCGGCTTAAGCTTGGGAGCGTCAGAAATATAATCGGCACGAAAAACGACATCGCCGGAGGTCTGCTTCGTCATGTTTTCTTCGGGAAGGTCGTCCGGAACCATTGAAAAAGCCGAAGATTCCTTCGAGAAAAGTTTTTGGTCGCCCATGACACCAACATTCTCCGGGCCTACTGAATTCTCCGGCCTACCCGGATTGTCCGATATATCTTGATTCCCGGCCATACCCGGAACCGACGTCGCCGTCCTGCCCGTTCCATCCACACTGCCCGTTCCCGCTATACTGCCCGTTCCCGCTATGCCGTCCGCTTCTCCGCCGGAAAGCTCAATTCCCGGGGTTGAACCAGGAGTGGAAGCAAGAGACCCGGCAAGCGGAGTCTGACCAGGAAGAGGTTCCATGCGTTTGAGATATTCGTCGCGAGTCAATACTTCGTACGTCCCCGAGCCGGGCAAGAAGCGAAACACATAGATATTTCCCGACTTCATCGCGAGAAGTCGGGTATGCTGCAATTGCGTTTGAAGTTCCACGACACCTGATTTGAATTGAGCCCTGGTTAGCGAACGATCCAAAAGCGGCAGTCCGATCGACAATATCACTGTCATCAGAGCCAAAACGAGAAGCAACTCAAGCAGAGTGAAACCGCGTCGGAATCGCAATGGGGACATCATGGGCCTGTTTGTCCCGCACCGGACTGCATCGGCTGAGTTGCGGCCGGCTGCTGCATATT
>JAQVID010000530.1 GCA_028695865.1 Thermoguttaceae bacterium
AAACGGAAACCGGGGAATGGTCAACCAACAATGTCGTGATTTCTCAACTGGGCGAAACAAGCGTATATCAAGCGATTATTTCCGACCTTGCTGAAGGGACATCATATTCGATTCACGCCAGAAGCGTCGCGACAACCGGTGGCGATTACGTTGACTCCGCGTTTTCCTCCCCTGCTATATCGGTAAAGACTCTGGCAACACTTGCCACACCTCAACTCAATGCGGTGACATCCGATCTGACAACAGTGGTTCTGTCCTGGACCGTTGTTGCGAACAAAACCGGCTATGCGGTACAGTACAAGATTGCGACGGATGAAGCGTGGAATGATCTGCCCACCGTTGTAACGGAAGAAACATACTCGTTTACCTCTCTTTCCGCTGACCATGCTTATTCTTTCCGCGTCAAGGCCAATGGCTCTGAAGATCGCATAGATTCGGATTGGTCGAATACGAAAACCCAACTCAATCGTCCGGTAGTTCCATCAGGCGGCATCGTGGGTACAACAGGTGGCTTCACCATTGACTGGAATGCGATTCCAAACGCGTCTCAATACAAAGTCGTCTGGAACGGCACCGGTGATTCCGGCTTCGGCACCACCGTCGAAACCACTTACGGACACGCCGTTCCCGATGATTCGCAAGCTTATACGATTGCCGTCGCGGTTCAAGCTCTGAGCACAGACACACTCTATTTTGAGTCGTGGCCCACAGACTCTTGTAACGTTGTAACACTCAAAAAAGTCCCGCTGCCGCCCGATGAAGAAGTTTATGCCGAGCCGGTCTCCACAACTCAAGTCGTTGTCGAATGGGAAGCTGTGGAAAATCCTGCAAATCTCGGTGTAACCGGTTACACAATCGCCTATGCTCCAAAAGACAGCCCGGAAGACGTTCGTTATCTCACCATCAACAATCCCAATGAAGCTACAGTGACTTTGACCGGGCTGGCTCCTGATACGGAGTACGAAATCACCATTTATGCAAAAACCGACTCCCTTCCTCAAGACCCCGGCACCGGTTATGGTGATACCATCGTTGGTAGAGTCCAGGCCAAGACAGAAGACTTCGTGCCGGAACCGCTTCCTTTCTGGGATGTAACCGGTAAGAACTTCAAGTTTTATTTGTTCGACATGACCGAGGTAAGCCCGGATGGGACCCAAGGATCCGCTTTGCTTTATGGCTTCTCAAATACTGGAAACAAGATTCAACTTGGCAATAAGTATATGGTCAATCCCAATTCCGTTCCCACCTTGCAAGGAGCCAAACATTCGAGTGAGACCTTTCTCATTTCATCTGCCGCAGAAAAGTTTTTCAAACAGATTATTGTTCTTGGTTCCGGCATGAACAATCTGTATACCGCTCGTGACAAACTTGTTCTACAGGGAACAGACAGCGTCAAGGATACTTTCACCATCAACAACGGAGAGACGATTCCACTTGTCAACGGACACAGAATCTACGGAACAGGTTTAGTCAGTATTGCCAACACGAATTCCGAAGGCGACTCGACCGATAATGCAACAATAGCTTTTGTCGGCATGAAACAAGTGCTGATTAGCGCTTCGGGCAACAGCAACACGTTCAAAGTCAATGGTCTTTCCACAGCGATCTCTTTGCTGGGGCGTGGAACCGAACAAACCAAAGACAACACACTTGACTTTAGCCAATTACAGGTCATTCGCGATACGGCGACAGGCGTTGTCTTGAGTCTGAACGATCGGGCAGTCTCGACCATTGCCGGTCAAGTCGGGAATATTCGTCTGTACGGTGAATATCGAAACATTATTGGTTCCAATGCGGTTGACACGATTATTTCCGGAGAATATGGAATAACATTTACCGACGAGACAGGTTCACGCAGTGTGGTAAATTTGAGCCGAAGCGAGCAGTCCAATACGGTTACACTCAAAGGTGACCGCAGTGTGATTATCGGCTCGAAAGCAAATGACACCATCGTCGTAGCCGGAGATTATATGACAGTCAATGTCACTCGTGGTGGTCACAATCTTGTCAAATCCCAGGGTAATCACAACACGATTCTCGCAGGCGACGGGAACGACGAGGTTTCTGTTGCCGGATCATCGAATCTTGTTAATACAGGCGGGGGAAATGATCGTGTCTTTATTAAGGACACGGCGGGAATCATTAGCGCAAAAAATCGTGTTTTTCTCGGTAGTGGCGATGACATTCTCGATGCCTCGGCTGCTTCGGGCGACCTGAATTATTTCTATGCTGGATCAGGAAACGACATGATTATTGGAACTCAGGGTAACGATTATATTTTCGGCAACAGTGGCACGAATGTCCTTGTAGGGCAAGAGGGAATTGATCGCATCTTCGGCGGTTGCGGAAACGATCTGATTGCCGGTTGCAGTTTCGCCGCCTTGGACGATTTGTTGTTCACAGACGCTGAAACAAGCGGGTTTGAGAAACTTGCCCAAGATATTGCCGCCGTCTTGAACGAATCGAATGTAACTCGAAACGCCATTGAGGATGTCACTCGCGGCGAACAGGGAATGTCGTCGCGAACAGACGAGGTCAAAGACTGGCTCTATCGCGGAGGCGGTAAAACGCACGCTTTTTTCTCTGACCATTTGGACTATGCTCAAGCCTTGGATAACCACAACTTCAATGATGAACTGTTTGTGGTCGACATCGACTAATGGTCGAAAAAGCAACCTTGTTGCGCATTTAGGTATTGGCCCCACGTTGGGGCCTTTTTTATCTGCTGGCAATGGACATTGCTCTTTTGGAGTCAGAGGAAAGAAAATTTGATCTTGTCCTCAGGCATAAAGACCCTGCGCGAGTCTCTTGGCCGATTCAGGAAGTACCCGGCGTTCGAGAACATCCCGAATGGTTGACCTCCGTTCCTGTTGAATGAATAAAAACAAGACTTGGAAGTAATGCCTGCCTCAATGAGTCGCCGATCGAGCCGGGAGCGGCTGTGGGAACCGCGGATTGTAAAGCCAGTATTCACGTGGTGGAATCGCGCAGCGGTTTCCAAAAAGAAACCCAACCCCGTAGGGGTTCCCGTATGGCAGGCTCCCGGAGCGGCCGTCAGGCCGTACCCCTGCTATACGGTTCCCCCCCGAAAAAATCCCAACCCCGTAGGGGTTTCCGTATGGTAGGCACCCGGTTCGGCCGTCAGGCCGTACCCCTGTTACACGGTTCCCCCGAAAAATCCGAACTCCGCAAGCCCGTATATGGAGCGAGTGAAACGAGCGCAATTAGGGCCAAAGCGGTTCGAAACGGTGCCAATATTCCCTAATTACGGTCGCGTACGACCTCCATTACGGGCTTGCCTATCTTATCGAAACGGACAAATAAATCACACCACCCTGTGAACGTGAGGAAAAATCCCAACCCCGTAGGGGACATTTTGGAGTGCGGCGGCTTGACGCCGCTTTTGTGTGCGCTAAACAAGGGTAATGCGGGAGCTTGCTCCCGGCCCGACCTTTCGGCTTCGAAATATCCCCCGGCGTTTGCAATCGAAAATTTGGCTTTACTC